>DATFZR010000157.1:0-7441 GCA_035314265.1 Candidatus Acidiferrales bacterium | reverse complement strand
CCGTGGCCGTCACTCCCAAGGATCCCGCTCTGCATTACTGGCTGGCGCGAAGTTCCTACGAGCTGGGCGTAATCGATACGGCGGTTACGTCGGCGGAGGAAGCCTGCCGGCTCGATCCGCGGAAGTCGGATTTCGAGATGTGGCTGGGCCGCGCGTATGGAAGGAAAGCGGAAGTCGAGTCGAGCTTTTTCCTGGCGCGCAAGACGCGGCACGCGTTTGAAACCGCCGTGAAGCTCGACCCCAATAACATCGCAGCGCGCCGTAATCTCTCCGAGTACTACACAGACGCGCCATGGTTTCTGGGCGGAAGCAAAGACAGGGCGCGCCAGCAGGTGGATGCCATCACCGCGCTCGATCCACGGCAAGGGATACTGGCGCTGGCCGACTACTACCGGAACCTGGGTCAGCCCGAGGAAGCGGCGAAGCAATACGAAACGCTGCTGGCGCAGCATCCGGAAAGGCTGCAGTTCTATCTGGAAGCGATGGATTTCTACGAGCACCAGCACGACGCGCTGAACCTGGCGCGTGCGCTCGATGCCGCGCACTCGGTGGCGCCGCAGGACCCGCGGCTGCTGTTCTACCGCGCCATCTCCCGGGTGATCGGGGGACTGGAGCTGGGGCAGGCGGAAACGGAGTTGAGGCAGTTCCTGGCGGAGCATCCGGGGCGCTCTGATTCGGTTACGCAGGCAGAGGCGCGCGGCTGGCTCGGCGCGGTTTACGAGGCGCAGGGAAACTGGCCGGCGGCGCTCGAGCAGTACCAGCAGGCGCTGCAATTGGAGCCCTACCGGAAGAGGTTCAAAAAGGGCGTGGATCGGGCGCAGAAGGAAGTGCGGAAGCAGAGTAGTTAGCGTTTGAGAGAAGAAGAAACCGTCGGTACGAAATCAGGGCGCGCGGCACACGCGCGCTGTCGCGTTTTCGTACGGGCAATCGAGATTCGGGGGCGCGTTGCCGCGTTCCGCTCCCTTCCAGAGAAGCAGCCAGGTGACTCCGTAGCGCACGCGCAGATCTCGAAGCTGTTCGACGGTGAAGATATCAATCCCCTGTTGCGCATGCACCTGATCTCTCCAGGCCCAGGCCAGGCCCGGAATGTTGCGGGAGACAGCCCGGTCTTTTGCCGACTCGGCGAGCTGGCTGCGCTCGGCCAGGCCGCGGAAGCCATGCTCGTTCTCGCGTGGAAGGGCGAGGAGGCCGGGATTCATGGCGAAGAGCGCGTCTCGCGGCGTGCGGAGCCGGATCCAGTTGAAGGCATCGACCCAGTCGTTGCGCGGGGCGGCTCCGGGCCATTCGATGTGAGCGCTGCCGTTTAACTCGGCGCGCTGTGCGGTGAACATGCCGAAGGCGAGCGGAAGAAGCAGCGCCGTGGCGGCGAGCTTCCATCGTGGCGCCAGCAATTCCGCGGAGAGGCCGCCGGTGAAAAGGACCATGAAGAGATAGACCAAATGAAGGGTGCGCATCGGCTCGAGTGGCACGAGCGGGAGGAGCGCGGGAGTCAAGCCAATCGCGTAGCCGGCGGCGACGCCCACGGCGCCGGAAAAGATCAGGCGGCGGCACACGCGCGCGAGCGTGGGCAGGCTGTTGCGCTGCGCCAAGGGAACAAAGGCGAAGAGAATCAGGAATGGGGCGAAGGCGCCGAGTTGTTCGTACCAGGTCCATTGCGGCGGGAAGAGGTAGCGGCGGCCCGAAAGGGCTTCGCGCCAGGCGGAGGAAGAGGGATCGGCGAACCACTGCGCGAGCAGATTGGTTGGACCGAGGGCCAGCGCAAACGCCAGGGGCATCATGGGGGACGCCATGAAAGCCGCGATGGAGGTTGCCGGCCGTGGCGCAGGCGCGGAGGAGTTTTGTTTTTCGGCAGGCCAGGCTTGCACGGCCACGTGCCAGAGTCCGATAAGCGCGAGCGTGGGATGCACGAGCAGGGCCAGAACGGCCCAGATGGCAGCCGTCAGACGGCGCTCCAGCACGTCCGCGAAAGCGAAGAGCAGCAGCGCGGTGGACGGCGCGCGCGCGTGCAGATACGGCTCGCAGAGGACGATGAAGGTCCCGGCCACGGGGAGCGTGAGCAATACGGTGACGAGCAACAGGCTGCCGCAGATAGCCGCCGCGGTGCGGAAACAAAGCCGGGCAATCCTCCAGCAGCCGGCCAGCAGCAGGAAGACATTGGCGAAGTGCCAGAGGAAAACCACCCAGGCCAGCGGGAGCCGCGTGAGGCGAACGGTGGCGGCGATGACGTCGGCAAAAATTCCGAGATGCGTTTGCAGGAGGAAGAAATCCGCATCGAAGGGATAGAGGCCGGGGTCGAGACGTTTTTTGATGGCGGGAAGGTAAACGGATTGGTCGTCGAAGCCGAAATGGTAGCCGTGCAACAGGATTCCGGCAGCCGAGAGGCCGGTGAGCAGGAGCAGGGTCGCCAGGCCAAAGCGGGCGAGGGCAGGCTTCGCGTCGCGAGGAATTTCCATGAACTTCGTGAGGCTATCATAAGTTCGCGGAGGCCATCGATTCCGGATTCGCTTGCCTTGTGTTTCCGGGGGAAGCCAGTCAAAATCTTGAGTCGAAAGATGTTTGGCCTACTCCGTTCCCGCCGAGCGACCGTAGGTGTTGCGGGCCAGCGCGGGAGCAAAATAGTGGGCGGCGTTCCCGGCAGGCGAGTTCCCGCGCTGTTCCACGCCCGCCCTCATGAATTCGCTTCCCATCGCAACGACCTGCCCTGCGGAGATCCGCGTTGAAGGTCAAAGAAATTTTCTTTCTGGCGTTGTTGACGGCCGGCGCATTCCTGGTGCAGGGCTACCATCCGTACGTAGACGACGCGGCATTCTACGTGCCAATGGTTAAGAAGGCGTTGGATCCTTCCCTGTATCCGCGCGGGGCGGAGTTCTTCCAATCCCACGCAAAGCTGACGCTCTTTCCCAACCTTGCGGCGGGGGCGGTGCGGCTCTTGCATCTACCGCTCGATCCAACGCTGCTGCTGCTGCACCTGGCTAGCATCTTCCTGTTTCTGCTGGCGTGCTGGAAAGTGAGCTGCGCGTGCTTCGAGCTTGCGGAGGCGCGTTGGTGTGCGGTAACGCTGATGGCGGCCACGCTCACGGTGCCCGTGGCGGGAACGGCGCTATTTATTTTTGACCACTTTCTCAACCCCAGGTCTTTCGCGGCGTTTGCCGCGATGTTTGCTGTGGCCGCGGCGCTCGAGCGGCGTTACTGGGTCGCGGGGCTGTGGCTCGCCGGCGCGGGGCTGGTGCATCCGCTGATGCCGGTCTACGGGCTTTTCTTCGTTTTTCTGCTCTGGTGGAACCGAAGGACGGAGAGCGGGGCAGCGGTGATAGCCGCGCGGGCGGCCTTCGCGCCGCTGGGGATTTCCTTTGAGCCGCCGACTCCGGCGTATCACCAGGCGGCGCTGCGCCACGCCTTCCATTATGTCGTGCAGTGGACCTGGTACCAGTGGGTGGGGATCTGGGGCCCGCTGGTGGCGCTGTTCGCGATCTTCCGCGTCGCACGGGCGCGGCGAATGGAAAACGTGATGCTGCTGTGCCGGAGCCTGGCGCTGCTGGTGCTGGTATCCCTGGCGGGAGCGCTGATTCTGGATATTCCGGCGCGCTTTGAAGCCCTGGCGCGGTTCCAGCCGTTGCGGAGTCTTCATCTCACGTATGTTCTCCTGTTCATTTTGGTGGGAGGGATGCTTGGGCAATTCGTCTTAAAGAGGAGCGCGGCGCGATGGCTGCTGTTGTTTGTGCCGTTGTGCGCGGGATTGTGGGCGCTGCAGCTCGGAAATTTTCCGGCCAGCGCCCATATCGAATGGCCGGGAGCCGCGAGCAGGAATGCATGGGTGAACGCGTTCGAATGGATTCGTGGGAACACGCCGGACGACGCCTACTTCGCCTTAGACCCGTTGCATATGGAAATTCCGGGAGAAGACGTTCACGGGTTTCGCGCCATTGCGGAGCGCAGCATGCTGGCCGACATGGTGAAGGATAGCGGGGCAGTTTCCATGTTTCCAGGCCTGGCCGAGGAGTGGTGGGAGCAGGTGAGCGCGCAGGACGGATGGAAGACGTTCCAGGTCGCCGATTTCGAGAGGTTGAAGGCCCGCTACGGTGTGGATTGGGTGGTGGTGGAGCAGCCGGGAACGGCCGGGCTCAATTGCCCGTACCAAAATGCAACGGTGCGCGTCTGCCGGCTGAATTGAAATGCAAACCTGAATAGGGAAAGAGGGATAGCGCTTGCAGACGCCACCGAAGCGGCAGACGTGTCTCTGGATGGTTCTGGTCGCTTTGGCGCTCCGGCTCGTCGTGGTGTCCTTTGTGTATCCGGAACACCTGAACCCGGACCGCAACTACTGGCGGTTTGCGGGCGAGGTGGGGAAGATTGCGGAATCGCTGTTGGAAGGCCAGGGTTTTGGCAATCCCTTCGGCGACAACACGGGTCCCACGGCGTGGATGCCGCCGGTCTACCCGGGGATTGTGGCCGGCGTGTTCCGTGTGCTTGGCGCGTACACGAAGGCCTCGGCCATCGCGCTGCTTTCCATGAACAGTTTGTTTTCCGCGCTCACCTGCCTGCCGGTGTTTGCCCTGGCGCGAGTGGGTTTTGGAGAGCGGGCAGCCGTGTGGGCGGGCTGGGGCTGGGCGTTTTTTCCTTATTCGATTTACTTTTCAGCGGATTTCATCTGGCCGACCACGCTGACCACGCTCCTGCTGACCATGCTGCTGGCTTGGATTCTGAAACTGGAAAAGAGCGAACGGCCCGGGGCGGATTTTTGCTACGGGCTGGCAGCGGGAGCGGCGGCGATGAACGACCCGATCGTCCTTTCCGTTGTGCCGGCGGTGGCGGCGTGGATGTATTGGCGGAGATTGCGAGAAGGGAAGGCGTGGAAGGCCGGGGCGGCGGCGATGGGGCTGGGTTTCGTCCTGCTGGTGACGCCGTGGTTCGTGCGCAATTACCAGACATTCCAGACGTTCGTCCCGTTCCGGCCTACCTTCGGGCTGGAGTTGCACATCGGCAATCATGGCGACGCTTCGCATTTCGCGCCGTCGGCTGACCATCCCTCGCACGATGAAGCGGACATGCGCGCCTACGCCACGATGGGGGAGCAGGCGTACCTGCGGATGAAGAAAGAACAAGCCTGGGAGTTCATCAGCAGCCACCCGGGATGGTTTGCGAGGATCACGCTGAGGCGAATCCTCTACATGTGGACGAGCTTCTGGAGTTTTGACGCGGCGTACCGGGCGCAGGAGCCGTTCGATCTGCCCAATGTGGTGCTGACCACACTGATTGACGCGATTGCGCTGGCGGGCCTGTACCGGGCATTCCGTGCGGGCCGCCGCGCGGTTGTTCCGTTGGCGCTGGCGCTGCTGTTTTTCCCGATGGTTTATTACGTGACGCACTGGGAGGACTACTACCGCCGGCCGATTGATCCCGTGTTTGTGGTGCTGGCGGCGTACGAGCTGTCGTCGCGATTCGCCGGAGGCCGGGGAGATCGTTTGGAAGCCGGTGAGCATCAGACGGCAGGGTGAGAGTACGGGACAATCTGGTGCGGCCCAGTACGACCCAGTGCACCCCCCAGTGCAACCGCGGGTGGAAATAAGGCGTCTTAGCCGTTTTGAATGGCCCACGGTCTCGACTTATGATGGGGCGGGGCATAGAAAGGTCCGGGATCAAATGGCGGGTGTCGCCTTTGCGCGAAAACAGGTGCTGTTCGATTACGACCGTTGGAGCGAACAGCTGCCGTGTCTTGCGGAGCGGTACCGTTCGAACCAGCCGTTTGCCCACGTGCATTTGGAGAACTTCCTGGATCCGGATACGGCGCTTGGGCTGATGGAGGATTTTCCGGAGGCAACAAGCAACGCGTGGATCCAATACAAGCACCACAATGAAAACAAGATGGGTCTGCCGAAGCGGGAGCTGTTTCCACAGCGCATCGGGCGGGCCGTGGATGAGCTGAACTCCCCCGAGTTTGTTTCCTGGCTAGGGGAGCTGACCGGCATCGAGGGTCTGATGGCGGACGAAACGCTGGAGGGCGGGGGCCTGCATCAGTCCTCGCAGGGCGGCTTTCTGAACGTCCACGCGGACTTTACGATGCATCACCACCATAAGAACTGGCGGCGGCGCATCAACCTGATTGTGTATCTAAATGAGGGCTGGAAGCCGGAATGGGGCGGAGACATCGAGCTTTGGGACCGGAACGTGACCCGCTGCGTTGCGCGGGTGGCGCCGCTATTGAATCACGCGTTGATCTTCAACACAGACGAAAGCTCGTATCACGGGTTCCCCGACCCCCTCTCCTGCCCACAGGGGGCTTCGCGGAAGAGCCTGGCGCTCTACTACTACACGGTGGAAGGCCACGCGGCGAGACGTGGAAAGTCCACGAACTACCGCGCACGGCCGGGCGACGGCCCGGTGCGGTCCGCCCTGATCTGGGCGGACAAACAGGCAGTGCATCTCTATTCTCGCGTGAAGGAAACCTTCGGGCTTTCGGACGACTTCGCCAGCCGGCTGCTGGGGTTCCTCTCCCGGAAGTAGTGAGCGAGGGGCGGCTGCGGGGAGCGATGGCCGCGCGCATGGAATCCCCGGACGGCGCCCGGACGGGTCTCGAGCGGAGGCCGCTCTGACAACCGAAACACTGGTGGTTGCGCTCGAGGCGCTGCGCGCCAACAAAATGAAGGCCGCGCTCACCATGCTGGGCGTGGTGATTGGCAGCGCCTGCATCGTAATGACCTCCACCGTAGCCATTACCGGGAAAAACTACATTATTTCGCAGATTGAGGCGGTGGGATCGAACCTGGTGACCGCAGAGGTGCTCCGCGCGGGGATTGGCCAGAAAGCGGTGCAGAGCGACGAGCTCACCATGAGCGATCTGGAGGCGATCGGCGCGGGCATACCCGGGTTGAAGGCTGTGGCGGGAAGCTACCAGATCGAGATGTCCGTGTCTGTAAACGGCGTGGAGCGGGCCGTGGCCGTGACGGGGGTTACCGCGGGCTTCCAGGGCATCCGCAACCTGATGATCCTGCGCGGGCGATTCCTGGACGTGGAGGACATGGAAACGAAGTCGAAGGTCTGCGCGCTCTCCGAACAACTGGCGGCGCGGGCGTTTCCGGGCCAGGACCCGCTGGGCAAGTCCCTGCGCGTGGGCGAGCTACATTTTGCGGTGGTGGGCGTGTTCAAAGAGCGCATGGACACCTTCGGGCTTTCGGAGATACAGAAGGAGACGGTGGTGATCGCGCTGCCGCTGCTGAAGTACTATTCGGGGAACGATTTTATCCGGGTGATCTACGCACAGGCCCCGACGGTGGAAGACGTGCCGAGCGTGACCCGGCAGGTGACGATGATCCTGAAGGCGCGGCACCGGCCGGAAGCCGTGTACCATGTGGACAATCTGAATGCCATCCTGGATACGGCGAAAAAGATCTCCGTGGCGCTGACGACACTACTGCTGCTGATCGGCTTCATCGCCCTGGTGATC
>DATFZR010000156.1:0-5380 GCA_035314265.1 Candidatus Acidiferrales bacterium | reverse complement strand
GGCCACTTCAAAGGGCGGTAAATGGCGCGCACTGGTTTATTTGACTCCGCCTGCGCCCGCCAGTTAAAGTACAAAATGGACGCGCGCTGCCCTGCTGCCCGGCGCGTGCCTGGGGGATTCGCCGAGCATGCTGTTGTCTCGTGATTTTGTCACCTACATCGCCAGGGAAACCGTTCGCCACCTGGTGGACGAGGAGATGATCGAAACCCCCAAGCGCGAAGACCTGGTCACCCGGGTGCGCGCCGCCCTCGACGAGGAACTCTCCGTGGAAGACAAGCTGAACGAAGAGGTCCGCCAGATCCTCACGCAGTACGCCGACGAGATGCGCCGCACCGGCGCGCAATACCAGGAAATGTACAAGAAGGTGAAGAGCCAGCTCGCCCGCGACCGCAAGCTGATCCTCCGCTGATGCGCCTGAGCCGCGAAAAAATCGTGCGATTGTCTCACGCCGTGGTGGATCACCTGGTGGCCGCCAAGGATGTGGATTTCATCGAGGACCGCGAAACCATCCGCCAGAAGATCATCTCCCTGCTGAACGGCTTCCTCAAAGAAGAAGAGAAGATGGACACCGACGTCCGCCTGAAAATCTCCTCGCAAAAGAAGTCCATCGTCGAAGGGACAGAGGAGTGGGACATCCTCTACCGCAAGTATTACGCCGAAGAAATGAAGCGGCTGGGCGTGGTCGCGGACCGCTGAGTCCGTCGAAGTCCAAGGTCAAAGAACGATAACCGCACCAGACTTCCAGCCGGGAGCGCCGGAAGGCCAGCCTTTTCCCCGGGCCTTATCGCCGGGCATGGCGCCCGCTCCTCAACTTCCGAAACTCTTCAGGCTTCGGTGGTTGACTCCTCGGCGCGGGGGTGTTACCACACTAGAATCATTCTCGGGCCGGGATTGCCCATCCCCTGCCCGGCGACGGGGTGAGTTGTGCCCACGATCCTGGTTGCCGACGACAATAGCAACATTCAGAAGATGGTAGGCATTGCCTTGAAAGATCAAGGCATCGACGTCATTGCCGTCGGCAACGGCGAGGCCGCCGTACGCAAGCTCGCCGAATCGATTCCTGACCTGATCCTGGCGGACATCTTCATGCCTGTGCGCAACGGCTACGAGGTGTGCGAGTACGTGAAGAAGGACGACCGCTTTGCCCACATACCCGTGGTGCTGCTGGTAGGCGCCTTCGACCCGCTGGACGAGCATGAAGTGGAGCGGGTGCACGCGAACGGCGTGCTGAAGAAGCCTTTCGTTCCCCCCGATCCCCTGATCGAGATGGTCAAGTCGCTGCTGAAGCCTGTCGAGGCTCCTCCTACAGACACCCAGAGGCTGGAAGAAGACGAGGACGTCCAGCAGACCCAGGACGTGGGACTGGCGGCGCACTCGCCCACAGGAACGATGCGCATTCCGGCGCCGGAAATACCCGTCACGGAGCGCACGCAGCGCATGCCTCCCGCCGCGCCGGTGCGCAGCGGCACCGTGGAAGTGAAGCGCCCCACGATTCCCCCTGCGGACAAGACGCAGCCCATAACTCCAGAGGGCGCGCCCGCCACGGCAGAAGGCTTCAAACTCGACCTGGCAGAGCCCGCACCCGCTGCCCAGGTAGAACAGACGCAGCAGCTTAGCTCGTCCGACATTTCGAAGATTTTGAAGAGAGAGAGTTCGCTTACCGCGCCGAAGGAAGAGGAAGAAGAGGACGAGTTCCGCGTTTCGCCTCCGGTGGTTGAGTTCGAGGGCGGCCAGGGGCCCCTCGCCTTTGAAGATCTGCTCGAGCCCGCCGAAGAAGAAGGGCCGAAGGGCGGAAGCAACCTCGGGCTGGCGGCGTTCGATACCGTCGAAGAAGACGAAGTTGAGGAAGAAGAAGAGGAAGAGGCGGAGGAACAGCAGGAAGAGGAAGATCGTGTGGCGGAGATCCACTTCGGCGGGGTCCGCGAGGAAGCCAAGACGCCCGATCCGGAGCGTCCTCCCATTCCCGTTGACTTCGATAATTCCGAACCCCTGGAGATCATAACGGAGGAGCACTCCTCGTCCTCGGAAGTGCACTTCGCCCCGGCGGAAAATCTGGTAGCGAGCCATTCCGGTTGGGCGACGCCTCCGGCCGGCGCACATGCGCCCGAGCCGGACCTGGTGAGCGAGGGCCATCAGGAATTCCCGCCGCCTGCGGCTCCGCCCCCAGCAGCGCCCCCTGCGGCGGCAACTTCAGCAATGATGGGTGGGATCGCTCGCGAGGCTGTGGCGCCTGCGCCAGAATTCACGATTGCAGCCGAACGGGCCTCGACCGCCATACCGGTGGATGAGTTTGACGAGACCACCGACCTGCCCAAGCACATCCTGCAGGAAGAAGTGAACCGTGCGCAGGAAATTGCCGCGCGCGTCGCCGCGCAGAACCGCGAGTTCATCGCCCAGCAGGAAGCATCCGGCATCCCTGTGAGCGGCCCCGGCATTGACATGACCATCTCCGCGGTGGACACGCTATTGGCACGCCACCGCTCGCAAGTGGCCGCGGAGGAATTCGCTCCCGAGGCGGCTGCCGCGCCCGCTCTCGCACCGGCGCCCAGTGAACCGGCCGCTGCGGCTGCTCCGCAGCTTACGCCGGAGATGGTTTCGCCGACTGTGCGCGTCTCGAGACCCGCGAACCCCGACATGGTGGAAGCCATCTCAGACCGTGTGCTGGCCCAGCTCGACCCCTATATCATCGAGAAGATCGCCAAGGAGATCGTCCGGCCGATGGTGGAAGCGATGATCCGCCGCGAACTCGAGAAAATCGAGTAACCGCGCAGCAACGCCGCCATTCCGGCGGCGGCATCCCCTCATTCGTTAGACCCTCGTTGCTGAGGAAGGCGGTCGTCTTGCCGCTGGCCATCCTGGCCGTTCGAAGAAGCCAGGCGAAGATCGCGGCCCATGTCGTAGGGGAAGGAGGGCGCGGCGGGGGCCGCGCCCTCCTTAGTTGCGACGAACGGGGTTACTGCCGCTCGGTGAAGTGGCCCCGGCGGTTCTCCTGCCAGCACTCTTCGCTGTCTTTCTTGCAGAAGGGCTTCTCCTTCCCGTAGCTGACGGTCTGGAGGCGGCGCGTGGGGACGCCCATCTGCGTGAGCGCCTGCTGGACGGCGCTGGCGCGCTGTGCACCAAGCGCCAGGTTGTATTCCAAGGATCCACGATCGTCGCAATGACCTTCGATCAAAATGCGCATTGCGCCGTGGTTCTCGAGGTACTGGGCATCCGTTTGGACGTGGACCATTTGGTCGGGCCGGATGTTGAAGCGGTCGTAGTCGAAGTAGACATCCAGAACGCTATCGGGGCCCCGGCCATCCGTTCCCTGCTCCTGCCGCGCATACGGTGTGTTCACGGTGACGCGGGCGGAAACGTCCGCCGTGCCGCCGGCACCTTTGGCTACCAGTTCGTAAGAGGTCGATTCCGAAGGATAGATGGAGCGCGAGCCCGTGGCGGGAACCGTGCCGAGGCCCTGGATGGTGACGTCGGTGGCATTCGTGGTCTGCCAGGTGAGCGTAGTGGCCTGCCCGCGATCGATGTTTGCGGGGTTCGCCGCGAGAGTCGCGGCCGGGGTGGCCGGGGCAGGCGGCACCTGCGGTTGCGCCTTGGCAACAGTGTGGTGGCAGCCCAGAACACAGCTCATGCAAAAGAGTCCAATCAGAAGCGTGATTCCCTTCGTGTAACCGTTCTTCATTATGTCCTCCGTCAAAGATGACGTGCAGTTTCCAAGACCACTAAAGACAAGACTAAAGACAAGACTCAACGCCAAAACTCGCGGCCAGATTCCGGTCCGGAGCCAAACCACGAGCGCCGTCCAGAAGCAGAAAAAATGGGTGAAGCGATTGCCGGTCGGGAATGGAAGGAGAAATCAGCAGCGCAGACTGCAAGAGAGAGGCGGCATCAGGGGATCCGCTGCGCCGCCGGCGGCGAACGGAAGAAACGAGCCGGAAAGCGTACGGAGCGCGCCAACGAATGCCGCCGCAAGCGTCACCAGGGAGACCAGAGCGAACCAGAGCAGAAGGATGGCGCGTTGCGCGCGAAAGGCGCTGGCCGGCCCGTAGACAGCCGTGTAGGGGCCTGCGCCTGCGGGCAGCAAGGCAATGCTCGCCAGGCAGACACAAACGACGATCAAGAACGGCAGCAGGCCGCGTTGCGGCATGTATTTAATATCAGCTTAGAGGGCCGCAGGTGTCAAGGATGTGGCGGATTCGCGGCGTTGTGGGAGTAAGCGGGAGGCGCCACGCGCCAAGGTCACTCGACAAGCGATTGCTGCCAACTGCGGACCTGGTTCAGCCGTTCACTCCTCGCGCATGAGAATCAAAGGATCCACCGACAGGGCGCGCTGCGCCGGTATCCACGTGGCCAGCAGGCCCAGCAGCAACATGGCCAGAACAACGCCGGCCAAAACCAGCGGATCGCGGGGAGTGGCCTGGAACACGATGACAGCCAGCACACGGCTCGCGAAAATTCCCAGGAGCAGTCCCGCTGCCGAACCGAATGCCAGCAGCTTGAATGCGCGTCCCAGCGCGGCCTGTAACACTTCCTTGCGCCGCGCGCCGAGGGCCATGCGAATCCCCAACTCGCGAAGGCGCTTGCTGACGGAGTAGGCAGCCATTCCGAAGATGCCGGTTATGGAGAGCATCGCGCCCATCACGCCCAGCACACCCAGCGACACGGTAGCCACACGCGAAGGGAACAGACTTACGTCCAGCGCTTTGTTCCACGTTTGGATGAAGCAAGGCAGGCCCGGATCCAGGTCACGCAGCCGGCCCTTTATGGCTGCCGCCAACTGCGAGGGGTCGCTGTCCGAGCGCACCAGGATCCACGTCTCACTCGAGGGTGATTGCAGGATGGGGAGAAACATTGCCGGCTGCTGATCTTCGGTGAGATTCATGTATTTCCCGTCTTCCGAGATACCAACCACTTGTAGGCGCGTTCCATCGCGCATCTTGTAGTATCCGCCCACCGCGTTTGTTGCGGAGCCAAAGACCCTGTTGGCAAACTCTCGATTCACCACGGCTACGCGTGGTGAGTTCTCATCGTCATGCCAGGAGAAAGTCCTGCCTGCCAGCAAGGCGGTGCCCGCCGCGTGGAAGTATTCGGGAGATATTTTGAGCATCAAGACTTCGGCAGCGGCATTCGGTGGTGTCAGATCCGTCGTCTTGTCGGTGAAGACCATCGCACCTTTGCCGCCGCCTGTAGCTAAAGGCGGCACGTCAACCAATCCCACCGCGGTTACTCCGGGAATCGTCTCCATCGCAGCAATCATGCGCTTTTGCATTGCGGGCACCTGGTCGGCGCTGTATCCCGCCATATCGAGAATGGTGTCCGCCAGCATCGCGTCTTGCGGCTCGAAACCGAGATTGCTGTGCAGCGAGCGTGCCAATCCGCGCACGGC
>DATFZR010000155.1:0-6170 GCA_035314265.1 Candidatus Acidiferrales bacterium | reverse complement strand
GCAAAGAATTCGTCGTCAGCGTCGAGATTGATCCTCCCAAGGGTATCTCGTGCGATCGGGTGTTCGAGCAAGTCGCCAAGATCATGGGCTCAGGTCAGGTCCACGCCATCGACATCAACAGCGGCACGCTGGCCCGCGTCGGCATGGACGCCCTGGTACTCGCTGGCGCCCTCGAAGCGCGCGGCGTCGAAACCCTTCCCCACGTCACCACCCGCGACCAGAACATCATCGGCCTGCAGGCCACTCTCCTCGGCGCCTGGGCCGTAGGCGGGGTGCGCAACGTCCTTGCCATCACCGGAGATCCGCCCTCCCTCGGCGATCATCCGGAAACCAGCGGCGTCTATGAAGTGGATTCCATCGGCCTCGTGAAAATTCTCGCCCGGCTGAATCAGGGCATGGACTGGGCTGGCAAAACTCTGGGCGGCGCCACCAATTTCACCATCGGCGTGGCTGTCAATCCCGTGGCCGACGATCTCGATTACGAAATCGAGCGCTTCCGCCAGAAGATCGCCGCCGGCGCCCACATCGCCATGACCCAGCCGCTCTTCGAACCCACCCAGTGGGAGGCCTTCGAGAAACGCCTGGGCGGAAAGTGCCCCATCCCCGTAATGGCCGGCGTCTGGCCCCTCATCAGCTACAAGCAGGCCATGCGCCTGAACAACGAAGTCCCCGGCATCGTCATCCCCGAGTCCGTCGTCCGCGAACTCGAGACCGCAGGCACCGCCGCCCGCGAGCGCGGATTCGCCGTGGCCCGCCGCATGCTCGATTGGGCCCGCACCACGCTAGCCGGCGTCTACCTCATCGCCCCCTTCAAGCGCTACGAAGAAATCCTGGAAATCTTCAATTAGTGATAGTGAGCGGCAAAGGCTTCAGCCGGTCCTCCGTCCCGATGCGCCGCCGCTACAGCTCCCGGAGCAGCACGCCCGCGATCCGTTCCGCCGCGTGCCCATCCCACAGATCCGGCACCCGCCCGCGCTTCCCGCGCCCTGCCAGCGTTTCGCGAACCCCGCGAACCAGCGCCGCCACGTCGCCTCCCACCAGCGTATTCGTTCCCTCCTCGATGGTAATGGGCCGCTCCGTGGAATTCCGCAGCGTAAAGCAGGGAACGCCCAGTGCCGTGGTCTCCTCCTGAACGCCGCCGGAATCCGTCACCACCGTGGCCGCGCGGCTCTCCAGATGTAAGAATTCGAGATAACCCAGTGGAGACAGCATGCGCAGCCCCGCCCCGCGCGCATCCCAAGCGGTCGAAAAATACCGGCCCAGCCCAAATCGCTCCAGCCGCTCGGCAGTCCGTGGGTGCACCGGAAACACCACCGGAGCGTCCTGCGCAACCTCCGCCAATCCCGCGAGCAGTGGCTCCAGCGTTTCCACTGCATCCACGTTCGAGGGCCGGTGCAGCGTCACCAGCACAAACGGCCGCGCGTTCCCTCCCGCGCCGGCCATACCCAACTCTTCCAGCACCCGCGTTTTCTGTGCCACAGGAAGGAATCGCCGCAGCGCGTCAATCATCACGTTTCCCACCAGGTGAATCCCGGATTCCGGCCGCCCTTCGCGCCGAAGGTTCTCCACGCCGCTCGGCTCCGTCACAAACAGCCATCGCGCGAGCTGGTCCGTCAGCACGCGATTGATTTCTTCCGGCATCGTGCGATCGAAGCTGCGCAGGCCCGCCTCCACGTGTGCCACGGCCACGTGCAATTTCGCGGCCACCAGAGCCGCCGCGATTGTCGAGTTCACGTCGCCCACCACCACCACGGCATCGGGCCGCCACTCGATTACCACAGGCTCGAGCCGCTCCAGGATCAGCCCCGTCTGCGCTCCGTGCTTTCCCGAGCCCACTTCCAGGTGCACATTTGGCCGCGGCAGTTCCATCTCGTCGAAAAACAGGCGGGACATCGCATCGTCGTAGTGCTGTCCCGTATGCACCAGATGCACTTCCGCCCGCGCCTCGCCGTCCTGCGGCGCCACTGCCGCGAGCAGCGGCCCCACCTTTACAAAGTTGGGCCGCGCCCCGGCCACAAACAGAAGCCGCGGAAGTGTGTGCCCGCTCACGATTGACGCGCTCACGATTCGGACGAGAAAAACCGCCGCAGCGCGGAGGGCGCAGGCGTAGGCCCCGGTTCGGGCGCCCAGGGCAGCGGCTCGCCGTTCCACACCGCCAGCGGGTTATCGTGGAAGAGCGCCTGCGCCACTTCCGGCCCCCGCCGCGCACTCACGAATTCAAACGTCCTCCGCAGCCGCGGCGGCCGGCCCAATATGTTGTGCGCGTCGCTCGAAACGAAATGCACCCAATTGCGGTCCAGCAGCCCCAGCGCCGAGCGCTCCGCCGCCGATCCAAATCTTCCCACCAGGGCATGTGCCGTCACCTGCACGTAGCATCCGCTCTCGATCCATCCCCGCAGCCGCTCTTGCTTCGTGCGCAGCAGGGGATTGCGTTCCGGATGGGTGATGATCAGCTTCAATCCCGCCTCCTGCAGCCGCGCCAGCGTTTCATCCAGAAATGGCGGCAGCGCGAAATCCGCAAACTCGATCAGCAGGTAGTTCGTCTGGTTGATCGTAAAGCGTTTTGGCGAGACCGCCGCTGCCTCCAGGTTGTCGAAGCTCAAATGGAAATCACAGCCGGTGGACAGTTGCAGCCGCCCGTCCAGTTTCCCGGCCAATTCGCGGCACAGAGCCCTGTTCCGCTCGTCATCGTATTCATAAACGTCATTCGCGTGCGGCGTGGCCACGATGTGCGTGATGCCGTCCGCCATGGCCATCTCCGCCATCTCCACGGACTCTTCCATCGTCTCCGGCCCGTCGTCCAGCCCGGGAAGCAGGTGACAGTGAATGTCCACCATGGCGATGAGGATACCCCTCCGCTCCCGCGCGCCACAAAAATCCGCGTTCGCGCCGGAATTGATTGCCGCACCAATTCGTCCTGCAGCGCGTCTAGAGTACCCGCACGTCCCTCCCGCCGTTTGCTCTCCGCGCTCCCCGCGTGCTCGTTGCGCCAATACAGCGCTCCCTCCGCATCCCCTGGGGAAATTCATTCGACACAGCGCCGCCCCGCCGCTGTCCCCCCACTTTGTTTCCTGTTATATTCGCTGGGACCTTTGCTGCTCTCTGCGCAGGAGGAGTTTCCCTTTCTATGTCCACGCGACGCCCCCCGGAGTTTTTTGGGGGCAAATCCATTCAAGTTGGCATTATCGGTTGCGGCTACGTGGGGCTTCCGCTCGCTCTCCGTTTTGCCGAGCAGGGCCATCAAGTCATAGGCTTCGACACCGACCCCGAAAAAGTAACCAAGCTCAACGCCGGCGAGACCTACATCCATCACATTTCCGCCGAAAAAGTGAAGCGCTTCATCGGTTCCGGAGCGTTTTCCGCCACCGCGGACTTTGCCGAGATCGCCGGACGCGACGCCGTCATCATCTGCGTCCCCACGCCCCTCGACGAGCGCCGCGAGCCCGACCTCAGCTACGTCGAGCAGACCGCCCGCTCCATCCAGCCGCACCTGCAGCGCGATCAGCTCGTCGTGCTGGAAAGCACCACGTATCCGGGCACCACGGAGGAGCTCGTCCTCCCCATCCTCGAGAAATCCGGCCTGCATTGCCCCGTCCAGCGCGACAAGCGCGCCGCCGATCCCGCCACCGATTTCTACCTCGCGTTTTCCCCCGAGCGCGAGGATCCCGGAAACAAGAATTTCACCCTCGCGCAGATTCCCAAGATCGTCGGCGGCGTCAACGCTCCCAGCCGCCGCGCCGCCGCCGCGCTCTACGGCCAGGTGGTCGCGCGCGTCGTGGAAGTCAGCTCCACGCAGGCTGCGGAGATGGCCAAGCTCCTCGAAAACATCTTCCGCTGCGTCAACATCGCCCTCGTCAACGAGCTCAAGCTCCTTTGCAACCGCATGGGCATCGATATCTGGGAAGTGATTGAGGGCGCTTCCAGCAAGCCTTTCGGCTTCATGCCCTTCTATCCCGGCCCCGGCCTCGGCGGCCACTGCATCCCCGTGGACCCCTTCTATCTCTCCTGGAAGGCCCGCGAATACGATTTCTCCACGCGCTTCATCGAGCTGGCCGGCGAGATCAACACCGCCATGCCCTACAACATCGTTGAAGAGATCACCCGCGCCCTCAACGATCGCAAGAAGAGCCTCAAAGGCTCGCGCGTGCTCGTCCTCGGCGTAGCCTATAAAAAGGACGTCGACGATCTGCGCGAATCCCCCTCGATGAAGATCATGCAATTGCTCCTCGAGCGCGGCGCTGCGCTGGACTACAACGATCCCTATTTCCCCACGATCCATCGCATGCGCCACTACGATTATTCCCACATGCGCTCGGTCGAGCTGACCCCGGCGGCCCTGGGCAGCTACGACGCCGTGATCATCGCCACGGACCATTCCGGCTACGACTACCAGCAGATTGTGGACTCCTCCCAGCTCGTCGTAGACACGCGCAACGCCACAAAAGCCATCACCCGCAACCACGCCAAGGTCGTTCGCTGCTGACCCTGAACCCGCCATGCTTCCCTCCGAAGAGTTTGTGCGCGCCCAGCTCGAGGAGAGCTGTCGCGTCAAGCACAGTTTCTCCGCCGAGCTCGTCGGCAAAATTGCCGCGCTCGCCACACGCATCGCGCAGTCGCTCCACGCCGGCGGCAAGGTGATCCTCTTCGGCAACGGCGGCAGCGCCGCCGATGCCCAGCACATTGCCGCTGAATTTGTGGTGCGCCTCGGCGAAAGCCGCCCAGCCATGGCCGCCGTCGCGCTCACGGTGAACACCTCGGTCCTCACCGCCGCCGCAAACGACTTCGGCTTCGACCAGGTGTTCGCCCGCCAGGTGGAAGCCCTGGCCGCGCCCGCCGACGTCCTCATCGCGCTCTCCACCAGCGGCACGAGCAAAAACATTCTGCTGGGCGCCGAGGCCGGACGCCGCAAAGGCGCCTGGGTCGCCGCCTTTACCGGCGAATCCGGCGGCACGCTGCGAACGCACGCCGATCTGCTCATCAACGTTCCTTCGCGGGATCCCCAGCGCATCCAGGAGTCGCACATCACCATCGGCCATATCGTCTGCGCCCTGGTCGAGCAAGCCACCAAAACGAGCAAGCCATGAAAGCCGGTAATCCATGACCGTCGCGCCCGCACAGCTAACGAACCCGCGACACCCCGCCGATGTATTCAACAAAAGGGGGATTCCAGCGCGATACCATGGGAGACGTTCGACCGATGACTGAGCCAGCCCAGGAGCCCTCCGGGGCCGAGCGCCGCCGCAGCGAACGCGTCTTCCTGCAAGTAGGCATCTTCGTCCAGGGCGTAAGCAACGACGGCCACGCCTTCCGCGAGAAGACAAAGACGCTGTCGGTGAACGCCCACGGCGCCCTGATCCATCTCGCCCAGGACGTCCGCCCCGGCGAAACCGTCACACTCACGCATTCGCTCACCCTCCAGCAAGAATCTTGCCGGGTGGTCTACGCCAAGTCCATGAGCGGCAACACTCGCGCCGTAGGCCTCGAATTCCTCAATCCCGCGCCCAAGTTCTGGCAAATCGCCTTCCCCCCCACAGACTGGAAACCCTACGAGAAGTAGCGATATCCCCTCTTCAAGAGCAAAAAGCCGTCGCCGCCGATCGGAATCACTTCAGGCACGGAGCTTCTGCTTTCAAGCACCCCCCTGGCCTTTTTTTGCAACGATGTGAAAACGCGTGACTTTAAGTCTTGTGTTTTGGATCGACGTGAAAAGAAAGGGGCTGCGGCCGAAAAATGTGACTCCGAGCCGGTTGCGGCACGCACGTCTTTGTGGAATCGCGATCCTCGATGACGAACGCCGGGTTCCGAGCGGGTGCTGTACGGTTTCCGCCCCCCCCCGGGGTTCGTGCATCTGCACAAACCAAAGGGGTTAGGTGTGGTTTTTGGGCAAAGCGTTGAAATTGCGGGACTTTAAGTAGGTGTGGAATGTGCAGATGCGAGGTGGTTTTGCATGTGCAGAAACTGCGGGAGTTAGAGGCGGGTCGCGTGGATCTGCACATTCCAAAGGGGGTTAGGGAAAGGCGGAGGCCACGGATTGGTCTACGGAGCAGCATCTACGTTTCTCCTAGTTTAATTGTACTCTATAGGTACCCATATGTCAAGGGGAATTTGAGAGCAGTGGCGAGTCCCGATGGAATCGGGATCTTCGATGGCCAGTGGTCAGCGAAGTGGCC
>DATFZR010000154.1:0-4075 GCA_035314265.1 Candidatus Acidiferrales bacterium | reverse complement strand
ACGGTGCAGGGACCGGAGGTCACGATGGGCGCATAACCCCAAGCCACGCTGGAGACGTTGCTATAGGCGGTGGGGTTGTTGAGCAGGGTAAAGTTGCCGGCGGCGCAGGTGGCCGTAACGCTGGTCAGCGAGAGGGAGGTGGGACTCCAGAGAACTCCGACGGCAATCACGTTGCCCGCGGTCACGTTCTGCACAAACGTGGCGGAAATCGGCGACCGGTTGTAGGCCGCAGCGCTGGTGCCCTGGACAAAAGCGGGGCCAGCGGCGTACGCCACGCTCTCCGGGCGAAAATGCAAGAAAGCAGCCAGACAGGCAGCAATGGCCAAGCCGTGGGATACAGCCCGCGTTGTCGTTCGTGGTCTCATTTGCACGTAGAAAAAGAGCTTCCGCTCAAGCTTGCGCACTTCCACCCGCGCTCAGGTGGCGTCCTGATTCGGACCCCTTACGATTAATGTTTGAACGCCGGTTGCAGCCGCGCGGTCCGCATCAGAGGGCAACTTCCGATTGCGGCTCCGGCTGCAACAGGCCGGCCTTCAGTTTCCTGGCTCGCCCCGCGCCCCCAAATCATGCGAGAGAACGAGCATCAACAGTTCTAGATGGTTCCTCTGCGATTCCCCCTTCAATATCCGACATCCCGCTGCCGCGAACCCTGCGCTCCGACTTTACGCAATCGTTTGGTTTCTATTTCAATTCCCCGCACGAATCTCCACCGTTCCATTCAAACAGATTCGCCCACTGCGTTCCAGAGCGTAACGGCCAACAGTAGTGCCTGTAGTGGAAGCCGCGATTTCTCACAGAAAACGGATGCAGAAGGGGTAGCGGTCCGCTTTCCTATGTATGTTTCAGCAGGAGTCCCGGAATCGCTCCTGTCAAATACTTCGGCAGGTGCTTCTAGAGCTTTACGAGGCCCACTCGGCGCGCTTCGCTCGTCTTCTCTCAAGGCCGGGCTCCTTGGAACACTGTATTGCACTGTTGCATTCCTGCTGCCAACATCTCGCGGGCGCCGGCCGGCGAACCCCACGCGAGCCAACCAAAAGACTTAGTCGGCCCGAGACGTCAGATGGCGGCCCCGCTTTGCGGCAAGACTTGAGTAAACTTTACGCACCGCGCGCAATTTCTCCGCGTACCGTTAAGGCACAAAAGGACTTATCAACCGAGAATCGCCCAGGAACAAAGGGAGAGAGAGAGCTCAGGAAAAACCCACAACAGGATGCGGCACGTAAGGTTCTTCAAGGGCCGCAATTTCTTCCGGGGCCAACTTCACCTTTAGCGCCGCCACAGCGTCCTCCAGGTGATTCGATTTTGTCGCGCCGATAATGGGCACGGCAGCCACTGGTTTGGCCAGCAGCCAGGCCAGAGCAACCTGCGCGCGCGGCAGGCTCCGCTTCCCGGCGATTTCCCCCACGCGCTCCACCACTTTCTGGTCTGCCTCGGCGGTCTCGTCGTAGAGCTTCCGGCTCACTTCGTCCTTGTCCATCCGCGGCGTTTTTTCGCCCCAGGGCCGCGCCAGGCGGCCGCGCGCCAGCGGGCTCCACGGCATCACGCCGATTCCTTCCGCAGCGCACAGCGGCAGCATCTCGCGCTCTTCTTCGCGGTTGAGCAGGTTGTAGTGATTCTGCATGCTCACAAAGCGCGACCAGCCGTTTCTCCGCGCCACTTCGAGCGCCTTGCAGAATTGCCACGCCCACATGGAAGAAGCGCCCAGGTAGCGCGCCTTTCCTGCCTTCACCACGTCGTGCAGCGCCTCGAGCGTTTCCTCGATTGGTGTTTTGTAGTCCCAGCGGTGAATCTGGTACAGGTCCACGTATTCCACGCCCAGCCGCCTCAGGCTCATGTCTATGGCTGAAAAGATGGCCTTGCGGGAGAGGCCGCGCGCATTTTCCCCCTTGCGCTGCGGGAAATACACCTTGGTGGCCAGCACCACTTCGTCGCGATTGGCAAACTCGCGCAGCGTCCGGCCCACAATTTCCTCGCTGGATCCGTCCGAGTAGCTGTTCGACGTGTCGAAGAAGTTGATGCCCAGCTCGACGGCCTGCCGGAAGAACGGCCGGCTCTTCTCCCAGTCGAGCGTCCAGGAGTGTGTGCCCCGTCCAGGCTCGCCGTAGCTCATGCAGCCCAGGCAAATGCGCGAGACGTCCAATCCGGTGTTCCCTAGTTTCACGTATTCCATGTGATCCGCTCATCGGCCTGGCCCCAAGCCGCAGGCCACGCCACCGTCGCCACAACTTACGATACTTTACAACACCGCGCGCCCCCCCATGTTGAGAACGCCCGCCACAAAGGCACGGAACCAAGCGCGGAGCCACCGAATGCCGCGGGAACCCTACGGAGCGCCGGGGCATCTAATGAAACAGCAGTGGACCCGGAATAGGAGGTCCACTACAAGGCGCGGCCTGCGCGATTTGAGCGGTTGTTCTAAGCGCACGCGAGGCCTATAGTGGGGGCGTCTCGGTCAAGGAGTCACCCATGAAGCCGCGACTGCTGGCACGTCCTTCCCTTCTTTTCTTTGCGGCACTCTGCTGGCTCGTCTCGCCTGCCGGTCTCGCTGCTGGTCCTGGTCCCGGTGGTTCGTCCGGAGGCCACGGCGGCGGCGGAGGCGGCCATGCCGGCGGTTCCGCAGGCCACGGCGGCGGCCACAGTGGCGGCTACGCATCAGGCAGCGCGGGGCACGCATCCGCAGCTTCTTCCGGACATTACAGCGGCCCGTCCGCGTCCGGTCCCCACGTGTACGCTGGATCCTCAGGGGCAGCCGCGGGCGCAGGCCCCACTTCAGGCTCTTTCTTTGCGGGT
Source organism: Candidatus Acidiferrales bacterium (assembly GCA_035314265.1). GTDB lineage: Bacteria > Acidobacteriota > Terriglobia > Acidiferrales > UBA7541 > JOPF136. Next base: position 1,285 of record DATFZR010000154.1, on the reverse strand, counting down.
GGTTCCGGCTCGCCGGTTGCTCACAGCGCCGCTACGAGCGCTGCTCTCGGCGAGATGGCTGCGCATGGTTGGACGTTCGCACCATCCTCGGGCGTCACCCGCCCGGCTACCTCGATGGCCGTCAGGCCCGTCGCTCCAGGATCGGTCACGCGCGTTCCCGTGCTGATACCTTCGCACGGGCTGCCCTTCCGCCCGCGGACGCCCTTTGCCACCGTCTTGATCCGGCCCATTTTCGGCTTTGGCAACGGCGGCGGCTGCTTCTTCAACGGGTTCACCACGCTTTGCGGCTTCGGGTTCTTCAACCCGTTCTTTAGCTCGATTTACGGCCCTGGTTACGGTTACGGCGGTTACGGCTATTACGACCCTGGAAACTATTACGTTGGCGCCACCGAGCCGACCCTCCCTGCCGACGACCAGTACCCGCAGAATAGCGGCCGCATGGATATCTACGGTGGCTACGACCCGAACGCGCTTACCGGCCCGGCCGGCAGTGAGACCACGGTCCCAGCCCCGCCGCCCACGCAAATCATCTTGAAGAGCGGCGTGGCCTTCGCTGTGAACTCCTACTGGGTGTCGAATGGCGAGCTGTACTACCGCCCGGTGACCGGCGGGCTCAGCCACGTTCCCCTCGATCAGCTCGACCTGGCGGCCACCGTTCAGGTGAACTCCAAGAACGGCGTGGCGTTTACGCTCTCCGAAAACGTTCCCCAGAATTAGAGCCTTCCCCGGCGGGGGCTCTCACGACCACAGCCCGTTCGCAGAAATTTCTCCTTTGGGCAACACTGCGTAGAACTCTGCATCCAACCATGGGCGGACAGGCATCATTCCATTGAAGAACCTCCAGGCGGTTTGGGACCCCAGCCCCGGCCGGCCGAAAACGGGTGTGGTTCTGTGCAACAGATCAAACGAGTGGCGAAGATTGTGATTGGGTTCACTCTGCTGGCCTTCGGCATCGTGCTTCTGGTCACGCCGGGCCCTGGATGGCTGGTTATTCTCTCCGGCCTGGCCGTGCTGGCCGCGGAATTCCTCTGGGCGCGCCGCCTGCTCGATCGCCTGAAGAGTGGCGCCGGCCGCATGGCCAGCGTCCTGCGTCCCGGCAGCAATCCTTCCCAGTAGATGCAAGCACAGGCTGCCGGCCCGTGCGCCTTTCCACAGCCAAGCCGCGCATCGCTCCCAACGGGCGCAACTTCAGCTCGCCAAGAAACACGCCGCTTCTTTTTTGGTGGAAATTAAACCGCTCGCAGCGTCACAGCCCCGGCTGTGGCCGTTTGCGGGGCTGCTGCTG
>DATFZR010000153.1:0-5045 GCA_035314265.1 Candidatus Acidiferrales bacterium | reverse complement strand
GCCGCGCAGTTCGTAGCCGAGGAAGAGGGCGACCTCCATGCCGCCGCCGAAAAGGCTGCTCGCGCAGCCTTCGCTCTGAAGCAGGAGCGCAAGTACGCCGAAGCCCTCGAACACATCTCCTCCATCCGCCCGGTCGTGGATAAATTCTTCGACAAGGTGATGGTGATGGCCGAAGACCGCGCGGTCCGCGCCAACCGGCTGGCGCTCCTGCGGAATCTCCTGCGCGAATTCTCTACCATCGCCGACTTCTCCGAGATCGCGACTGACGGTGCGGCGTCCAAGAAAACTTAAAGCAACACTCGAGCCACAAGAAGAACGGATCGAGAGCGGAGTCTCTCGCAAAGGCGCAAAGCACGGAGCAGTCGCCAAGAGGAATGTGCCCGCTTGCGGCGCGAATGCCAGGCGATCACCTCTGGGATTTCTCGCTGCCGCCACGGTGCGCTACAATCTGTCGGCGCGCCGACAATTTGATTCTCTGATTTCGTCACCGACTTGGCCGGATCATCACAGCGAGGGGAAAATGAAATACGTTTACTTCTTCGGAGCAGGCAAGGCAGAGGGCCGTGGCGACCAGAAGGATCTCCTCGGCGGCAAGGGCGCGGGCCTTCACGAGATGACCCGCATCGGCCTTCCCGTTCCCGCCGGTTTCACCATCTCCACGGAAGCTTGCAACTACTTTTTCGAGCACAAGGAAAAATATCCCAAGGGCCTCGACAAGGAAGTCGCCAAGCACCTCGCCCATCTGGAAAAAGTCACCAAGAAGAAGCTCGGCGACCCGCTTGACCCCCTCCTCGTGAGCGTCCGCTCCGGCTCCGCCCGCTCCATGCCCGGCATGATGGAAACCATTCTGAACCTCGGCCTCAACGACCGCTCGGTCCAGGGCCTCGCCGACCGCACGAAGAACGAACGCTTCGCCTGGGACGCTTACCGCCGTTTCGTGCAGATGTATTCGAGCGTGGTCATCGGCCTCCCCAAGGAGGATCTCGAGGAACGCCTCCGCCACATGAAGAAATCGCGCGGGGTGGCGAACGATACCAACGTTCCCGCCGAAGGCTGGAAGGAACTGGTGGACTCCTACAAAAAGTTCTTCCGCGAGCGCACCGGAAAAGACTTCCCACAGGACCCGCAGGAACAGATGTGGGGCGCCATCGGCGCCGTGTTCGGCTCCTGGATGGCGGAGAAGGCCGTCACCTATCGCCGCGTGGAGAAAATCACCGGCCTGCTCGGCACCGCCGTCAACGTCGTGCAGATGGTCTTCGGTAACAAGGGGGACGATTCGGGCACCGGCGTCTGCTTCACCCGCGACCCTTCCTCCGGCGAAAAAATCTTCTTCGGCGACTTCCTGATCAACGCACAGGGAGAAGACGTGGTGGCTGGCATCCGCACTCCCATGCAGCTTGCGGACATGCGCAAGCACATGCCCAAGCTCTACGACCAGCTCGAACGCGTGCGCAAACTCCTCGAGAAGCATTACCGCGATATGCAGGACATTGAATTCACCGTCGAGGAAGGGAAGCTCTACATCCTGCAGACGCGCACCGGCAAGCGCACTCCCTCCGCCACCTTCAACATCGCTGTGGACATGGTAAAGGAACACTTGATATCCAAAGAGGAGGCCATCGAGCGCATCAAGGGAGAAGACATCGAGCGTCTCTTCTATCCCATTCTCGATCCCTCGCTCCCGCGCCCGGAACTCATCAAAACCAAGCTCGCCACGGGAGTAAATGCCGTGCCCGGCGCTGCGGTCGGCCAAGCCGTCTTTACCGCTCCAGAAGCGGAGCAGATGGCCGCTGCCGGAAAGAAAGTGATTCTTGTCCGCCGCGAAACGAGTCCCGAAGACGTGGGCGGAATGGCCGTCGCGCAAGGCATCCTCACGGCCACGGGTGGCAAGACGAGCCACGCCGCCGTCGTCGCTCGCGGCTGGGGCAAGTGCTGCGTGGTCGGCTGCGACGGCCTCGACGTGGACTACGGCCAGAAGCTCTTCCGCGCCGGCGGCCGCGTGGTGAAGCAGGGCGACTGGATCACGATTGACGGCAACGAAGGCGCCGTCTACCAGGGCCAGCTAAAGCTCACCACTCCACAAATGCCTGCCGCCTACGAGACCCTGCTCGCCTGGTGCGACAAGATCCGCACCATGGGCGTCCGCGCCAATGCGGACACGCCACAGGACGCACGCAAGGCCCGCGAAATGGGCGCCGAAGGTATCGGCCTCGTCCGCACCGAGCACATGTTCTTCAAGGATTTTGAGGTTCCCGAGGACAGCATCAAGCGCCAGCGCGCCATTCAGGAGATGATCATCGCGGACGATCCCGAGAAGCGGAAGCGCGCCCTCGACCGCCTGCTCCCGTTCCAACGCCGCGACTTCGTCGGCATCTTCCGAGCCATGGAAGGCCTGCCCGTCGTCATTCGCCTGGTGGATCCCCCGCTCCACGAATTCGTGCCCCACGATCGCGCCAAGCAGGAGGAGCTGGCCAAGGACCTGGGTGTCAGCGCGGACTCCATCGCCCGCCGCGTCGAGCAACTCCACGAAGCCAACCCCATGCTGGGCCATCGCGGCTGCCGCCTGTGCATCACCTATCCGGAAATTCTGGAGATGCAGGTGCGTGCCATCATCGAAGCCGCCATCCAGTGCCAGAAGGAAGGCATCCACGTCCACCCGGAAATCATGCATCCCCTCACGCTCGACAGGAAGGAGATGCTCATCCTCGAACAGGCCACTCGCCGCGTGGCCGAGGAGATCATCAAGAAAGAGAAAGTAAAACTTCACTATCTGGTTGGCACCATGATCGAGCTGCCGCGCGCCGCCCTGCTCGCAGACGAGATCGCCGAGGTCGCCGAATTCTTCTCTTTCGGCACCAACGACCTCACGCAGACCACCATGGGTCTCTCCCGCGACGATGCCGGCCGCTTTCTCCCCGAATATGTGGACGAGCGAAAAGCCGCCATCTTCAAGGCCGACCCGTTTCAGGTGCTCGACATTCACGGCGTAGGGATGCTGATTGAGTGGGGAATCAAGCGCGGCCGCAGCGTGCGGCCGAAGCTCGAAGTCGGCATCTGCGGCGAGCACGGCGGCGAACCCGAATCCGTGAAGTTCTGTCACCGGGTGGGCATGGACTACGTCAGCGCCAGCCCTTTCATGGTCCCGATCGCGCGCTTGGCCGCCGCTCAAGCCGTGATTGAAGAAAAGAAGCAGCCCAAGTCCAAGGCAAAGCGCCGGTAGCAAGGAGGCTCAGGTTTGTGCTCCCCAGTGGCGTAGGCATTCCTGCCTGCGTCGCAGGGCGTGCGGCCCCCGCTCGCTGGAGTGCGGCGGCTTCCTTGAGTCCAGCAAGCTGTGCCCGGCGCGTGTCGCCGATCGAAAGGCCGTCCAATGTTGCAGCTGTTAGGGCACCCCCAGCAGGAACATGGTAAATCGCAGTATGGTGCGGACGCTGACCTTCTCCGCACGAATCGCAGGCGCTGGAAGCTCTGCTGGTCGCTTCTCGGCTCCGCATTCCTGCTCATGGGCGTCTCATTCTTCTTTGAGCCTTCCGCTCCGTGGCAGCTCATTGCGCGCGTGGTGACCGGCTTGCTTCTCTTTGGAGGCGCAATCTTGGGTCGCTGGGCAAGAGATGAGCAGGCATTTCTCGAGCGGCCCAGTCCCCTCGACACAACCAAGGGAGGTAGAGGGTCGTCGCCTTAATGTTTTACTTGAAGTCCGTATCTATTTGCCAGTAAAGGCCTTACGTCCGCATCCGCAGGAAGAAGTATAATCCCGTAAACCCAAACACCACCGCAGATCCCCACCCCGCCACCACCGGCGGCAATTGCCCGGCCGCACCAATCGCCTCTGTAAGCGCCGAAAAGGACCAATACACAATCCCAATCGCCACACCCACGGCCAGCCCGCCCACCGCTCCGCGCGTGCCCACCAGAAACGCAAACGGAATGGCCAGCAGCAGGATGATGGGCACAATCATCGGATACGCAAACTTTTTGTGCCATTGTACGGAGAGCCGCGACACGTCGAATCCGGCCTGGTGCAGCTCGCGGATATAGCTTCCCAGCTCCCCCCAGCTCATTTGGGTATACGCCCGCACCTCGCGGTTGAAGTATGAAGGCGGCTCCATGAATTCCGGCAGCTCCGTCACCCTGAAGTTCGCATACGAGGCCACCCGGCCCTCTTCGAAACTCCGCACCCAGCCTTCTTCGAGCACCCATCCCTTCAGCGATTCCTCATACTTCGCGCGCGCCGCAAACGCCCGCTTCTTCAATCGAAATGTCGCCGGGTCGAGCTCGAAAATGCTGAGCCCCGCGAACAGCCCGTGCTGCGGGTCGAAGTAATCGTAGTTGTACAGCCGGTCGCCCTCGCCAAAGATCCACTGCCGCCGCGGCTGGAAGTACGTTTGCGCCGGCCTGCCCTTAATCTGGTTCCGCAGTGCGTCCTGCCGCTGGTTGCAGGTTGGCAGGATCGTGTCGTCGAGCGAAAACATGAGCGCCGCCATGGCCAGCCCGGCCAGCAGCAGCGGCAGCGACAGCCGGTACAGGCTCACGCCGCAGGTTTTGAACGCGGTCACTTCGTTGTTCTTCGAGAGCACCCCCAGCGTCACCAGCACGCCGATCAGCGCCGCCACCGGCAGCAACTGGTAGAACATGAACGGCGTAAGGAACAGAAAGTACTGCAGCACCGTCCCCAGGCCGATGTGGTGTTTCCCGATGTCTTCCAATAGCTCGAAGAACGTGAACGAATGGAAGATGAAAATGAACGCCACCAGGAAGAGTCCCGAGTAGAAGAAAAACGATCGCAGCAGGTACAGGTCCATCAGCAGCGGAAAGGCGTACCCGCGCGCCGCCCGCGGCCCCGGCAGGTGCCCTGGGCGCGCGGCCGCGAGGCGTGTGGAAATACGGGTCTTCCGCGTCTTCCGCGGCTGGAACCATTCCTTCACCCGGTCGAGAAAGCCGCGGTCGCTGCGGATCTGGTCCATGCCCGGTACCAGAGCCAGGCCGCACAGCGCGGTCAGCAGGTTCGCTCCCCACATCCCCAGCCCTGCCGGAACCACGCCACGCCG
>DATFZR010000152.1:0-3868 GCA_035314265.1 Candidatus Acidiferrales bacterium | reverse complement strand
TTGCTGCCGAGCAGGATCAGGCCTCCTGTTCCGCCTGTGCGCTCCGCGAGCAGACGGATGCTCTCGTCGGCAGCCTGCTGTTCGCTGCGGCCGCTGCGCAGCAGGTCCACCGCGGTCTTCGCCATTACGATCTTCATGATGGCTTCGCCCCAGCCGGTGCAAGAAACGCCGCCGGCCTGCTCGTCCGCATAACAGCCGCATCCGATCATCGGTGAATCGCCCACACGTCCCGGAACCTTACAGCAGGTTCCGCCCGTGGAAGTTGCCGCATAGAGATGTCCATGGCGATCCACAGCCACCGCGCCGACGGTGCCGCCGGATGCGGCGCCTCCATCGCCCGGCGCAGCGGCGATCGCCGGCGCTGCGGCGAGCTTTTCCGCATAGGCAGGAGAGAACAGGAACACGGGCTCGTGGAACTGCCGCTGGTGGCCGAAGCGCGCGCAGAGCTTCCAGGCGCGGCGTTCGCGTTCGACAATCAAGTCTTCCGGGCGGCAGAGCGTGAAGCCGTTTTCGAGCGCAAAGCGTTCCGCGCCGGCGCCGGCAAGCAGCATGTGGTGGCTCGATTCCATCACCGTGCGCGCCAGGCGGATGGGATTGCGGATGCGCTCCACGGCGGCCACGGCGCCGGAGCGCAGCGTGCGGCCGTCCATGACGATGGCGTCGAGGGAAACGTGGCCATCGCGGTTCAGGTGCGAGCCGAGGCCCGCGTCGTACTCGGGATTGTCTTCGAGAAGAAGGATGGCGGCTTCGACCGCGTCGAGAGCGGAGCCGCCGGCCGAGAGGATCTTCCAGCCGGCGTCGAGGGCTGTGCGGCAGCCGGTCTTGCAGGCTTCGACGGCGACTTCGGGGATGGCGAATGCGCCGCCGTGGACGATGAGCGAAGGCTTCATGGGCGTCATTTTACGGACTCGAGGGACGGAAGGAAGGAAAAAGATAATGCGGAGGCGCGGAGATGCCGAAGACGCGCAGAGAAAAACCTGGAATAACACGGAGGGCACGGAGGGAGAGAAGAGGGGAATCAGTCGCCCTGGGGTTTTGCTGCGTGCAGGGTGAGTTCGGAGGCGGCAGGGGATTGCGCCGGGGACTGCGCTTGAGACTGCGCGGCGGCTGCGGCTCTTGCCGCCACGGGAGCGGGGATCGCGGCCGGGACGGCGGATTCCGACGGAGATGCCGCGATTGCCGGCGTGGCAGGCGCGGCCTGGCGGGGAATCACGTCCACCAGGCGGCCGGCCTGAATTTCGTTCCAGGTGTGCACGATGCGCTGGATGACGGAGATATTCGGGCCGATGGCCAGCAGCCACAGCGCGGGAGCGATACGGTTGCCGAGCGCGCCCAGAATCAGCAGGACGATGCGCTCGGGCCGCTCCCAGAAACCGGCCTTGCAACTGGGGATGAGCGACTCGGCGCGCGCGCGGGCGTAGCTGACCATTACGGAGCCGGCCATGGCCACGCCGACGAGAATCGCGTAGAAGAAGCGGTCCACGCGGGCGTAATAGACGAGCAGGCCGAGGTAGAGGACGAGGTCGGAGTAACGGTCGATGACGGAATCGAAGAAGCCGCCGAACGCGGTGACGCGTCCCTGGGCGCGCGCCACGCGGCCGTCGGTCATGTCGAAGACGCCGGCGAGAATCATCACGGCGCCCGCGGCGGGAAAACGGCCGGCGGCAAACAACACGGCGGCCCAGACGTTGACGATGAGGCCGGTGAAGGTGAGGACGTTGGGATGGACGCCTGTGGCGGCGAGGCCGTGCACGATCTTGTAGAGCAGCCAGTGGCCGGCCTTGCCGATTTTCTGCGTAATCATTTATCCGTATCTGCCCGCGCCCCGATCGTTCTGCCCGGGAGCGCTTACTCTGAATCCTCGTGAATGGTGACCAGCTTCAGGATTTCCAGTTCCTTGGTTCCCGCGGGGGTCACCACGCTCACGGAGTCGCCGAGGGCGCGGCCCAGCAGGGCGCGGCCAATCGGCGAGGTGGTGGAAATCCATCCGCGCGAGGCGTCGGATTCTTCCGTGGTGACGAGCTTGTATTCCGTCTTCACGGACTTGTCCACGTCGAGCACGGTCACGCGGGAGCCGTAGGCGGCTTTGTTCCGCGGCAAGTTGTCGAGGTTCATCATGGCCACGTTGGAGAGGCGCTGCTGCAACTGGCCCATGCGCGCGGTGAGGAAGGACTGGCGTTCCTTGGCGTACTTGAATTCGGCGTTTTCGGAAAGGTCGCCGTGAGCGCGGGCCTTCATCAGTTCCTTGGGCAGTTCGTGATTCAGCTCGTGCTCCAGGCGCCCGAGTTCCTCGAGGATCTTGTTTTTGAGTTTCTGTTCGATCGCGCCCATCGCAGACCTGGCCTCGTTGTTGCCGCTGGCCCGGGATTGTGCACCGGGCGGAAATCTGGCGGAGAGGGGGGGATTCGAACCCCCGGTACGAGTTTTAGCCCGTACAACGGTTTAGCAAACCGCCGCCTTAAGCCTCTCGGCCACCTCTCCGCGGGTACGGCACTATTCAAGCGAAGCGGGATCACCCCGCAATCGCAGGCGGGCCGAATTATATCACGCAGACCTTGGGGCAGTGGCGAGTGGCGGGTGATTGCGGGTGATGAGTGGCGAGCAAGAGAAAGCGGGGGAATCTCCGCACGCGTCCTGCAGCCTGTGACAGGAACCGCACGCATGAGACCGATGCGTTGGGCACCCGCCGCGGATCTCGCTGATTATCGCGGATCATCAATAACTGCGGCAGTTCGCCGGGGCCTGGATGGAAATCGACGTTACTTACCTTGCCGGGGGGTCGTCGCTGGTGGCTGGGCGGCTTTCGCGGGTGGCGCGGAGGACGCCGGTTTCGTCTATGTAGAAGCTGCGGAAGCCGTAACGCTCCGGCTGGGCGACCAGGGTGTAGTGGGTGATGCGGCCCTGGATTTCGCCGGCGGCGTAGGAAAGATTGTAGCCTTCGCGTTTGGCTTCTTGCGCTGTGGGCCTTTCTTTTTCTCCCAGGGCTTCGAGGGAAGAGGGGAATTGGCCGGCTGAGGCCTCTGCGTAGGAGGCGAGCTGGCCGGCGATTTCGCGGAGCGAGGCGGCCGCCTGGGCCTCCGCCTGCGAGGCGCTGGCGGCGCGGCGGTCGGGCACGATGTAGAGGAGGAAGGCCCACACGGAGCCGATCAGCAGGGCGAAGAGCAGCAGGACGCGGAGGCGGCGCGCCAGCGATGGCGGAGGAGATGGGGGTGCAGTGGAGAGGGCGGCGAGGTCTGCGCCGCAGTGCGGGCAGAGTTCGCTGGCGGAGTTGATTTCATGCTCGCATTGGGGGCAGGAGAACATGGGGAAGGCGGTTGAGAGTTTAGAGTCGCGAGTCGCGAGTCGAAAGTCGAGATGCCAACAACTCTGCTTCTGGCGATATCGCTCAGGCTTCTGGCGCGTGGCCTACTACTACCATGCCCATGGGGATTGGCGGCCCGCTTGTTGGCAGCAGGCGGAACGTCAGGAGCCAGAGCAGCGAGTCGCTTTGGAAATGGAGCGCGGGCGGCACGCCGGAACCTTCTACCGGCCAGAGGCTCCAGACGCTGGGATGCTTTGTGCCTGTGGTCTTGGCGCTGCGCTTGAGCGATTCTTCCCGCGAGATGGTGGCGGCGTCGAAATCGTCGGCAACGGGCGAGAGCAGGGCGAAATCGCGCTGCGGGGCGATGCCGGAGTGATTGCCGTCCACCGGATGCAGGGTGTACCGCAGGGTGTAGAAGCCCGGCTTGACCTTCTGGTCGCGGTAGTCCGTGGTGTCGGTGACGATGCGCATCACGCCGAGCAGAGTGCCTTCCGCGATCTGGCCGAAGCTGACGCCCAGTTCAGTGGAAGGCGTGGCCAGGACGGGAATCGATTTGCGCACCCAGAT
>DATFZR010000151.1:0-2104 GCA_035314265.1 Candidatus Acidiferrales bacterium | reverse complement strand
CAAGACGCTCGAAGCTACACCCCGCGTCACACCGAAGCTCTACTTTTGGACTGGAGAGTGCAAGATAGAAACCGCCGTCAAGAATTGGCAGGGGAAACTCAAACAGGTGTTCAAGCTCGCTGGTGTCTCCAAGGGCGAAGGCAACGCCGTTGCCCACCGCTTCCGCGATACGTTCGCGGTGGGGTTGCTTCTGGCCGGGGTGCCGATCGAGCGGGTCTCTATTTTGCTCGGGCATCAGAGCGTGCGCATCACTGAGAAGCATTACAATCCGTGCGTACGCTCGCGCCAAGAACAGATTGAAGCCGACGTGCGGCTCGCATGGAGCCGCCGATAATCACGGGTACAAAACAGGTACAGATTCAGTAGAGCAGCGCCAACTCATTGAAAGCAAAAACAAAAAAATGGCGGAGAGGGTGGGATTCGAACCCACGAGCCCGGTTTTGCCAGGCCACCCGCTTTCGAGGCGGGCTCTTTCAACCGCTCAGACACCTCTCCAACATCAGACTAGCAAACTGGCCCCTCAGCGACAAGCTTGGCGCTACCTCCGCGCCGCAAAGAACGCCTGTAGCAGCGCTGCGCAGTCTTCGGCAAGCACGCCGGGTACAACTTCAACGCGGTGGTTGACGGCAGGGCTCGCCAGCACCTGGAAGCAGGACCGAAACGCGCCGCCCTTCGGATCGTCCGCGCCGTACACCACTCGCGCCACACGCGCCTGGATTATCGCTCCGGCGCACATGGCGCACGGCTCGAGTGTTACGTACAGGGTTGTGTCTTCCAGGCGGTGATTCCCGATGGCGCGTGCCGCGGCTCGAAGCACCACCACCTCCGCGTGCGCCGTGGGGTCGCAGTCCGTGATGGTGCGATTCGCGCCGCGCGCCACCAGTTCGCCGCCGCGCATCAGCACCGCGCCGATCGGCACTTCCCCGCGCCGCTCCGCCTCGCGAGCTTCCTCGAGCGCTTCGCGCATCCAGTCTGCGTCCGTGGCCCCCATTACTGGAGAATAGCACGCGCTCCATCCTCAGGGATTGCGGCGCCGGGCGCGAAATTGCCGGGAAAGTCGGCAATTTGAGCGCCATTTGTATAGACTTGCTCCTGCATGGAGACCTGTCCGACAGACGTCATCCTCGCGCCCGCCCACCACATCTGGCGCCTGCTCGCAGACCCGCGTGAGCTGGGGCGGTGGTCCGGGACGAAGCTGGTCGAAGGCCCTGCGCGAACAGTCAGCGCCGGCGATCGTCTCGTCTTTCGTGCCGCCATGTTCCACATCACCTTCCACGTGCTCGACATGCAAGCCCCGCGGCAGTTCACCCTCGATATTGCGCTGCCCTTCGGCCTCAAGAACTTCGAGCAGATTCAGATCACGCCCATCGACGCGAACTCGTGCCGCGTGACGTTCAATTGACACTTCAGCTTCCCGCCAGGGTGGCGGGGACGGCTCCTGGAGATTGTCCTCGGTCGCCGGCTCGTTACCGGCCCCGCTGAATCTCTCGGTCGCTTGAAACGCGCCGCCGAACAGCGTCCCTTCCCGCCGTAGTCATAATCGGGTAACGGGCGCGGGACGTCATGCACAATGGCTCCCGCCTCGCCGTTCCGGACTACTCCTTGGGCGGCGCCGGGTGGCGCCTTGTGCTCATGATCTTTCTCCAGTCCCGGCGCTCTCGACCCCTGCACCGTGCTCCGTTATGCTACCGTCCGAGGAAAACTGGCGAACCTCAGGAGACGCGATGAATCTCGACTTGCTGGCGATTGCGGCGCACCCGGACGACGTGGAGCTCACCTGCGGCGGCACCCTGCTCAAAATGTCCGACGCGGGATACTCCACAGGCATCCTGGACCTGACCCGCGGAGAAATGGGCACGCGCGGCGACGTGGAAACGCGGAGAAGGGAAGCGGCCGCGGCGGCGCGCGCCCTGCGCGTGAAGCACCGCGAGAACCTGGGCCTGCGCGACGCGCACATCGTCGCCGACGACGAATCGAAAATGGCTGTCGCCCGCGTGATCCGCAGGCTGCGGCCACACTGCGTGATCCTGCCGTACTGGGAGGCGCGTCATCCGGACCACTACACCGCGTCTAAACTGGGTTACGAGGGTTGCTTCTGGGCCGG
>DATFZR010000150.1:0-11341 GCA_035314265.1 Candidatus Acidiferrales bacterium | reverse complement strand
GGACCGGCGCCCGGGAGCTGGGGATTTCGCTGCAGCGCGAGTTTGCGGACAAGCCGATGGCGCTGGACCTCTTTGTAAGCCACACGCATTGGGACCACATCCAGGGCTTTCCCTTCTTTCTGCCCGCGTACCTGCCGAGCACGCATATGCGCATCTACAGCCTGCACGGCACGGATAAGAGCCTGGAAAAAGTGTTCACCGGACAGATGGACGGCAGCTATTTCCCCGTGGAGTTGGGAGACCTGAAGAGCCGGCTCGATTTCCTGGAGCTGGGAGGGGCGCTCGAAATGGGCGACCTGAAGGTGACCCATTTCGGGCTGAACCATCCAGGGCTGGCGGTGGGCTTCCGGTTCGAGTCCGGCGGCAAATCGCTGGTGTACCTGACGGACCACGAGCCCTATTGCAGACATTCGGGCGATAGCGAATTGAACAGGCGGCTGGACCGCGAGGTGGACGAATTCGTGCGCGGCGCAGACCTGTACATCCGCGAGGCGCAGTACACGGAAGAAGAGTACGAGAGGAAGCGCGGCTGGGGCCACGCCACCTGGAAAGACGCGGTGGATTCGGCGCATGCCGCGGGAGTAAAGCGGCTATGCATTTACCACCACGACCCGATGCACGACGACGTGGCGCTGGACAGCATCCTGAGCGCGTGCTGGGAATACATGCGAGCCAAGGGGATGAAGTTCGAGTGCGTGATGGCGACGGATTCGATGGAGATGACGGTTTAGAGGCGGTGGCCAGCCACGCGGCGGGAGACAGGCTAGCGCGGAAGAGGCTGTGATTGCTGCCGGGTACGGGGCGTAGTAGGCTCTCGGGATGCCGAGTGCTTTGAAGCGCAAATCTCGGGTAGTCATTAGAAGGAAGGGTAAGAAGGGACGCACTATGGCTTCCAACAACGATACCGCGGCGGCGCCCGGGGAAGATCTGCGCGAAGGGCAAAACGTAGACAAGATCCGCGACATTTTGTTCGGCGCGCAGATGCGCGATTACGACAAGCGCTTCGCGCGGCTGGAAGACCGGCTGATGAAAGACGCGGAGGCGTTGCGCGAGGAGATGCGCAAGCGGCTGGACGCGCTCGAGTCGTACGTGAAGCAGGAAGCCGAGGCGCTGGCCCAGCGGTTGAAGACGGAGAAATCGGAGCGCGGCGAGGCGGTAAAAGACCTGGGGCGTGAGCTGCGGGATAGCGCGAAAGGCATCGAAAAGAAAATCGCCCAGCTCGACGACGACTTCAACGCCGGGCAGGGCGAATTGCGCGCGAAGATCCTGGAGCAGTTCAAGTCGCTTTCCACGGAGATCAAGGAGTCGAACAAGTCGCTCTCCGCGGCGCTGAACCAGGAAGCGAATTCGTTGCGCAGCGACCTGACGGACCGCGTGGCGCTGGCGGATCTTTTCTCGGAAGTGTCCCTGCGCCTGAAGAAGGAATTCGAGCTGCCGGAGAAATAGCCCCGCCCGCTCTCCGGCGGGACGATAGCCCAAGCGACGTCCCGAGCAGCATGCGTTCCTGGACTCTTGCGCTGCTGGCGAGATTTGGGGCGTTTGAGCGATGCGCGGACAAAATGTCCGCGCCACTGGGCAACCGCTACGCACGAAGGGTCACCCGACGACGATGCCAGACTCCACCGCACGTCACGACCCCGACGAACCCCGCGAGACCCCCGCGGCGGAGGACGAGCAGGCCCTCTCCGAGCTGCGCGACATCCTATTCCATGCCGAGCGGGATGAACTGCTCGCGCTGCGCGAGCGGCTGCACGATCCCGCACAGCGCGCCCGCGACGTGGGCGAGGTGCTGCCCGAAGCCGTGCAACTGCGCGCCGCGGGCGGCACGGACGAAACGCTGATCGAAGCCTTCCGGCCCACCGTAGAGCGCACGCTCAAGGAATCCGTCGAGCGCGACCCGCAGGTGATTGCGGATGCGCTGTTTCCCGCCATGGGACCGGCGATCCGCCGGGCCATCACCGAGTATTTCCGCACGCTGGTGCAGTCGTTCGACCAGGCCATGCAGCACAGTTTTTCGGCGCAAGGAATCAAATGGCGCTTTGAGGCGCTGCGCACCGGAAAATCGTTCAGCGAAATCGCATTGATGCACAGCCTGGTGTTTCGCGTGGAGCAGGTGTTCCTGCTGCACCGGGAAACGGGCCTGATCCTGCAACATCTGGCGGCGCCGGAGGCGGAGGCGCAGGATTCCGACATGGTCTCCGGCATGTACACCGCCGTGAAGGATTTCATGGCTGACTCGTTCGGCGCCGGCGAGCAGGAAAAGCTGGAAGGCGAGCCGATGGAGGTGCAGCTAGGCAACAACTGGCTGTGGGCCCAGATCGGGCCGAAAGCCGCGATCGCCGCGATCAGCCGGGGCCAACCGCCGCAGAGCCTGCACCGCAAGCTGAGCGAAGTGCTCGAATGGGTGCATTCGGCCTACGGGCCGCAACTGGGGCAATTCAAGGGCAATACGAGCCCGTTCGACGGGACCTGCGAGCGCCTGTCGGGGTGCTTCATCTCGCAGAGGCGCGAGCACGCCACGCCGCCTCCGCGGCAGTATTTCGTGTACTCGCTGCTGACCATGGTGGTGCTATTCGCCGGCTGGCGGATTTTTCTGGGCGTGGAAGACTGGCGCTGGGGCCGGTTCGTGGAGCAATTGGGAGAGCAGCCGGGCTATACGATTACGGGGTTTGACCGCGGGTGGTTCCGGCGGTATTACGAGATCCGGGGGCTGCGCGACCCGCAATCGGAAGACCCCTTCGCGCTGCTGCAGAAGAAAGGATTGGACCCGGCGCTGGCGGATTTCCAGTTGAACCCCTACTACTCCCTGGACGATGCGCTGGTGCAGAAGCGCGCCGTGCAATTGCTGGCGCCGCCCACGGGCGCGACGCTGGCCATGGAAAGCGGCGTGCTGCGCGTGCGCGGCGAAGCGCCGGTGGAATGGTCGCACGCGCTCGAATCGCGGGCGCTGCTGATCGCGGGGGTGAAGAGCGTGGACACGTCCGGCCTGCTGCTGCCGGGCCAAAGCGACTTTGTGCGCCAGCGCGGGCTGATTTCGGGTGACCGCATCATGTTCAGCGCCGGGTCGGCGGAAATCCGCGCGGACCAGCGCGCGGCGCTCGATGCCGTTGCGGCGCACCTGAAGGCGCTGGACAAGCTGGCGCAGGAAATGGGAGAGGAGCTGTCGGTGGAAGTGACCGGCCACACAGACAGCACGGGCCCGGACGTGACGAACCAGCGGCTCAGCCAGTACCGCGCGGCGCGCGTGGTGCAGACGCTGGGACGCGGCGGGCTGCGCACGGAAATCTTCCACGTTCGCGGGGCGGGCATCAGCGAGCCGCTGGCGGGCGAGGGAAGCGAATCAGAAAGGCAAATCAACCGCTGCGTGACGTTTCGCGTGGCCGCGCCGGGTGCGGGCGCCAAGCCCTGAGGCTATCCAAACGTGGCCGATAAGAGAAAAGTCTGCATGATCGGCGTTTCTTCCGTGGGGAAGACGAGCCTGATCCAGCGTTTCGTGCAAAGCAGGTTTACCGAAAAATATTTCACCACCGTGGGCGTCAAGGTGGACAAGAAAACGGTGGCAATAAACGGCGGCGAACTGGTGCTGGCGCTCTGGGATGTATTCGGCGAGGACGAATTCCAAAAGCTGAAGCCGGTGCACCTGGCCGGCGCGTCGGGATATCTGCTGGTGGTGGACGGCACGCGGAAAACGACGCTGGACCAGGCGCTGGAGCTGCATGAGAGGGTGCAGAAGATGCTGGGCCCCACGCCCTCCGTGATGGTGTTGAACAAAGTGGACCTGACCACCGACTGGGAACTGACGCCGGAAGTGGAGCAGGACCTTCGCACGCGCGGCTGGCAGCCGTTGCGCAGCAGCGCGAAAACCGGCGAGGGCGTTGAGGAAGCCTTCCTGGCCCTGTCGCACGAAATGCTCGGAAGGGAAAAATGAACGAAGGGGCGCTGCCGGAGACGCTGCTGACGCGGCTGGGCTACGCCGTGCTGGAAGACGCGGGAGCTGGTGCGCTGCGGCTGGTGGGCCCTGCGCCGGAATGGTTCGTGCGCGCGTTTGGTAAAGAGGCAAAGAGTGGCCGGTTTGTTCCCGCCGATTCGTCACCCTACCTGGAGAATTTTCTCACCTCGGCTGAGGCGGCGTGGAAAGGCGGCGCCGGTCCCGGTTCCGGCGCGGGTAATCAGGAACAGCGCGTGGAATCCGGCGAATGGATCGAGGTGGGCGCGGATGGGCGGGAAATCGCGCTCGAAGCAGAAGCGTTGCTTCTGGGCGAGCGGCGCATCCTGCTGGTGGCCAACCTGCAGGCCCGCTTTGAAGAGAAGAGCCGCATGCTGCAAATCGCGCGCGTGGACAAACTCGCGCACGACCGGCTGCTCCGCGAAATCCAGACCAAGGAAATCCTGCTCCATTGCATCGTGCACGACCTCTCCCAACCGCTCACGGCGCTGCGCGGCTGCCTGGCGCTGATGACCATGGACCTCTCGCCGGAGAAGATGAAGGAAGTGGTGGAGATCGCCGACCGGCAAACGCGGAAGCAGGAAGGGATGATCCGCGACGTGCTGAAGGCATTTTCCAGCGAAATGGCCGCGGCAGCGGGGGCCGGCGCGGACCAGGCGGTGGACGTTAGGCAGGGCGCGCGCGAGGTGGTGACCGAATATGCGGCGGCGTTTGCGAGCCAGGGCGCGAACCTCGCGCTCGACGCGCGGCTCGACGGCAAGCCTGTGGAAGGCGGCGATTGGCGCGCCACCGGCGAGCCGGACCGGCTGCGGCGCATGTTCACCAACTACCTGGAGAACGCGCTGCGGTACAGCTCCTCTGGAACCGTGGTGACCGTGGGCGTGGAAGAGGATGCGGGATTCTTGCGCGCGTTTGTGGACGACCAGGGGCCCGGATTGCCTGAAGGAGTTACGGCCGCCAATCTCTTCCGTTTATTCGGCAAGGGGAAAGAGAGCAAGGGAAAGGTCGGGCTGGGACTGTATTTCTGCAAGATCACGGCGGAGCGCTGGGGCGGAAGCGTAGGCTGCGAGAACCGCGCGGAGGGGGGCACTCGATTCTGGTTCCGGCTGCCTCGCCCCCGCGCCGCAGCGGCCGCCGCCCAGGCGGCCGCCGGCGCAGCTCCCGCAGTGGCCGCGGAGAAAAAGGAATCGCAGCACGAGACGGAAGAAACTGCCTCGCCAGGCGGGGATATTGCCGCGGCGCCCTCCGAAGGCGCGCCTCCGAGAAAATTGCGCATCCTGGTGGCCGACGACGTGGACGTGAACCGCACGATCGCCGCGCAGCTTCTGGAGAGCCGCGGGCACCAGGTGATCTCTGTGGACGACGGGGCGCCCGCGGTGGAGGCATTTCGCGCGGAGCGGTTCGACGTGGTTCTGCTGGATGTGGAAATGGGGGCCATGGGAGGGCTGGAAGCTACGCGCGCCATGCGCAGGATCGAGAAAGAACGCGGATCGCGCGCGCGCATACTGGCCATGACCGGGCACGGAACACCGCAAGACCTGCGGAACTGCCTGCAGGCCGGCATGGACGGCCGCGTGCTCAAACCCTTTCAAGTGGACGTCCTTTTTCACGAAGTCGAAGAAGCGGCACCGGAACAGCCGGCCGTCGAGCCGGCGGGCGAGCAAGCCGTGCGGGCCGAGCCGCCGGATGGCCCGAAGGGATTCCGGGAGCAACTGCTCGCGCGTTGCGCGGGGGATGCGGCTCTGGTGGCCAAGCTCGCGCGCATTTTTCTGAAGGATGAGCCGCGGCTGCTCTCCGCCGTCCGGCAGGCTGTGGCCGAGGCCGACGCGGAGAAATTATCGAGCTCCGCGCACGCGATCAAAGGTGTTGTGGGACACTTTGGGGCGCAGGAAGCGCGGGAGGCGGCCCGGCGCCTGGAAGAGATGGGCAGGCGCGAGGATCTGAAGGGACTGGCGGAGGCGTTCGCGGCTCTGGAGGCGGCGGTCGCGCCGCTGCGCCAGGAACTTGAGAAAATAGTGGGAGAACGCACGAAGAAGGCCGGGGCCAGCAGGAGAAGCAGCGGGAAGGAGGGCGCATGAAGTCCATTCTGGTTGCCGACGACGATCGCATCCTGCGGACGTTCGTACGCGCACTGCTGAAGAAGCACAAATACAAGGTGACCACGGCGGCAGACGGCCTGGCCGCACTGGGGCTGATGAAGAAGAACAAATTCGACCTGGTGCTGCTGGACCTGTGGATGCCGAAGATGAACGGCTTTGAGGTGCTGGCGCTGGTGCGGCAACAACCGAGGCCGCCGCGCGTGGTGGTGATGACCTCGGACGAAACTCCGGAGGCCATGCTGCGCGCGGTGCGCGAGCAGGCCTACCGTTACCTGACCAAGCCGGTGGACCCGCAAACGCTGCTGGACGTGGTGGAGGATGCGCTCGAGGAGCGCCCGCAGGCGCCGCCCATCGAAGTGATTTCCGCGAAACCCACGTGGGTGGAGCTGCTCGTGCCGTGCGATCTGGACTGCGCGCGCCGCATCCAGCTCTTCCTGGACCAAATGAAGCTCGATCTGCGCCCGGAAGTGCGCGACCGCGTGTGGACGGCCTTCCGCGAGCTGCTGACCAACGCGGTCGAGTGGGGCGGCAAACTCGATCCGAACCGCAAGGTGCGCGTCTCTTTCGTACATACGCCGCGCATGCTGCTCTATCGCATCTCCGATCCCGGGCCCGGCTTCAAATTCGAAGGGCTGAAACACGCCGCCGCGGGGTATTCCGGAAACGATCCCACGATCCATATGGATGAACGGGAGAAACAGGGCTTGCGTCCCGGCGGGCTGGGCATCTTTATGACGCGCGAGCTGGTGGATGACCTGGTGTACAACGAGGCGCAGAACGAAGTGCTGTTTGTGAAATACCTGAGTTAGAAAAGCGGAAGCAGCCTACCTGCGGGCCGGAGGGTCACACATGCACTGGCGGGCCTCCGCCAGCCAGCCTCGGTTGCGCCGCCGGCGCGGCCCACGATCCGCGAATTCTAGCGGGTTTTCTTGAGCAGGTGCCGCAACGCCGCGGGAATCCTGCGCATGACGCGTGAAGCATAGGCGGGAAAAGGCGGAGCGCCGGCGGGCGCGCCGGTTTGTTCGCGAAGATAGGCCTGCGAGGGGAACGCGACGCGCCAGGCCATGCCAAGCTGCGCCGGTCCAAGAAAAGCAGCTCCCACGGCCACGGAAGCGCCGGCCGGGCCGTCGAGAGTGCGTTCGCGAGAAGCCGCCTCCGCGGCATCCGCGCCGAGCGCGCGCCGCAGCAGCAAATCGCCGAGCGGATTGGGTCGCAGCGCCTTCAGCACCGCGGGAGGAACGCGCTCGGGCACGAGCTCTCCGGCCCAATCGAGGGCCAGCCCTACGCCAGGTCCCCAGGGCATTTTGCGCGCGGTGCGGACCAGGCGATCCCAATTGACGGCGGCGCCTTCGCGCTCGAGAAATGCGGTGACGTCACACACATAGCGAAGTCGCGCGAAACGGTGCGTAATCTGGTTGGCGCAGAGGTAGAGGAGCAGGTTTTCGTTGGTCATTCCCTCGGCAAACACGCTCCTGGCCAGTGCGTCGCGGCGCACGTAGGGCAGAAGACGCTGATGAAGGTCGAGATAGAAGGAAGTGGCGGGTGACGAGTGGCTGGTGGCTGGTGGAGAGGAAAGAGGCCGCACACCCTCCCAAGAACTGGCGGGCAGGGCTGGGTCCGCCCCCGCGGGCGCGCTGGAGGAAGAGGGGACTTCGCGGATGTACAGGAGTTCCTGCGCGCGCGAGAGTGCGGAGATGGGACCGCGGGTCTGGCGCTGGTAGCCGAGGCCGGCCAGCAGAGCGTCTGTACGCGCCAGGTTTGCCGGCTCGATCAGAAGGTCGAGGTCGGAGATTTGCCGCACGCCGACGTCCGCGTAGAGGCGCTCGCTGAGGCCGGGGCCCTTGAGCGGCCAGTGGCGCAGGCCGGCGCCGGTGAGTGCGGCGGAGAGCCGCGACTCCTCCGCGGCGAAGCGGAGATTGCGCACGCTGTTGGCGATGTAAATGGTTTCCAGGCGCTCGCGGAACGCGACCGGCATGGGCACATGCCGCGTGCGCACGGCGAGCAGCGGGGCCACACCCTGGCGGACGGAGAATTGGATCAGCGCGTCCCAGTCTTCCGTGTGCGCGCCGGCAATCTGCGGCTTGGGGGCGCCTCGGTGGTGTTTTTTGGCTGCACTTCTCGTTTCAGTTTCCGGGCGCGCAGGCGCGAGGCAAAGGAAGAGGAGACGCCGGGCGATTTCGTGCTCGTGCTCGGGCATCAGGCGGCCGGTTGGGGGAGTGGAGCGATCTGGATCATGCTGAATGTGCGGCCGGAGACGGCCAGAGCGCACTTCTTGAACTTGCGGCGAATGCCGCCAAATGTCCAGAAAATTCTGGCGGCGGACGCGGGCAGGCGGCTACCGCGGCGCTCCCGGCGGTATCGGCGATATCGTCGATATCGGTGATATGGGCGCGTTCACTCGATCGTCTCCCACACGCGCGCGTCGGGCAGAAACTCGAGGCGTTCGACGGGCACCTGCCGCACCAAATCGCACACGGTGGAGAAAACCTCGGCCACCAGGCACTTCTCCCGCGCAAAGAACAGGATGTTGCGCATCAGGCGGCGCACGGCCTCGGCTTCCGGCACGCGCTCCCGGCGGTTCGCCGGGCCATGCTCGATTAAATAGATGGCGGAGAGCGGGGCGGAAACGTTTTCACCCTGGATTCCCAATTCGCCGGAGAACGGCGTGCCGTAGACCTGGAAGACGGAGCGCTCGCGCCGCAGATACGACACCTCATCGGTGAGCAGTTGCACGTCAGGAGGCGCGAGCCGCGCCATGGTGGTCTTGCCCGCGCCGGAGATGCCGGAGAAGAGCAGGCCGCGGCCGTGGCGGATTCCGCCGGACGCGTGCAGCAGAAGGCCGCCGGCGGGCGCCAGGAGAATGGAATGCACGACGCGGAGCATGGTGTCCACGGCATAGGGATTTGTGGCGACGGTCAGATGGCCGCGCCGCGTGCGCAGGTCGAAGGCCGCGCGAAAGTCGCCGCGCGAAATGTGCCACTGGCCGTCTTCGCAGCGGGCCTGGATGGCCTGATCCGCAACCGGGCCCGGGGGCGTGAGATTCAGATCGAACTCCACCACGGCGCGTTTTTCGTTTTGCGGGCCGCTTGGCGTGCGAAGAACGGTCCCGGCGCGGACAAACGATGAATAGCGCCTGGCCAGCAGCGCGCGGAATTCAGGGTCGGTGGTGCGCAGGGAAATGGGAAGCTCGCCGATTTCGATGGTGATCGTGCCATCCAGCGCGCGGGAGGCGGCGGGAGGAGCCGTTCCGGTCATTTGCTCGTCTGACGGCCCGGACCAACCACTTCGGCCGCGGGCCAGAAGCGCTGCTGCGCGGCTACGAGTACGCGTGCGGCCCACGGAGAATGGCGCACCACTCCGGCCAGCAGGCTCCGCACCGGCCCGAGGCGCGGCGGCTGCAGGCGCCAGCCTTTTCTTTCCACCAGCGAAAGCCGGCCCATCACCTCGGTTTCGCCCACGGGCGCGTCGCAGGAGGGCAGCGCGTCGCCGCGCGTGCGAATGCGGGAGTCGCCGCCCAGGGCCATTCTCTCTTCCACGCGGTGCACGAAACAGCGGCCTTCGCGCATGAACAGCACGATATCTCCCACCACGATCTCAGCGGGAGCGCAGCGGCGGAACGTGAGCACGTCGCCGGGGAAAAGAGAAGGCAGCATGCTCGAGCCGCTGACGCGCAGGCTCATGCGCTCGCCGCGCTGCAGAAGGTCAGCGGCCAGTTCCAGATGCGTGCGGGTTTGGGCGGTCAGGTTCATGATTTGGCTCGCGGGGCCTGGGAGGCCGTCTTCACTCCGTGCGATTGCGCGTGTCGTGGGTCACTGCAATCCTCCCTCGGTCAGTGTAACGGCACAGAAGCCGGTTGCGGTAGCCGTCTTGCCGGGTTGTTCCAGCTTCACAGCCGTGCGCCGTCACGGAGAAGACGTAGCGCGCACAGGAATAGAATCAATCCCACTTCGGGAAACAGGCCACGCCCGGAATGGAATCGATTCAGTCTAGCCGCACCGTTTGGGCGAACAACACCACGTTTTGCCGGTGTTTCCTGGTGGAAAAGGGGGGTGCGGCACTGGAAGGCTCGGGGGAGAGCGGGGGTATTACCCTCCGAGTAAACGGCGTATACCGCGAGGTACTGGAAGGAACTTCAGGGGCGCGGCGTCGCGGCGGCTGCCAGGCTCTCTGCCAGCAGCTTCGCGCAGGCGTACACCGTGCGCGTGTACGGCATGGGGATTTTGAGCCGGTCGCCCAACTCGACCACGGCGCCGGCCACGGCTTCCAGTTCCATGGTCCGGCCGGCTTCCAGGTCTTGCAGCATGGAGGTCTTGTGCTCACCGACGCTCGCCGCGCCGGCTATGCGCTGGTCAATGGTGATGGGGAGTTCGAGGCCCATGGCGCGGGCCACGGATTGCGCCTCTTCCATGATGCTGCGCGCGAGGGCGCGAACGGCCGGGTCGCGCGTCATCTGGCCGAGTGTGGCGCGGGTGAGGACGCTGATGGGATTGAACGCCACGTTGCCCAGAATCTTCACCCAGATTTCGTTGCGGATGCGCGTGGTGACGGGGGCGCGCAGCCCGGCGGAAACGAGCGCCTTGGCGATCTGCCGCACGCGTTCGGACCGCGAGCCGTCGGGTTCGCCGAGGGAAATGCGGTCGCCCTCGGTGTGCTGGATCACGCCGGGACGCACAATCTCCGTGGCGAAATAAACGATGGAGCCGATCACGCGGCGCGGGTGGACGGCCGCGGTGATTACCCCGCCGGGGTCCACGCGTTCGAGGCGAGTTCCCGCGAGCGGGCCGCTGCCGCCCTGGAAGAACCACCAGGGCACGCCGTTCTGCGTGCTCACCACCGCTGTCTCCGGGCCGAGCACGGGGGCGAGATGCGGAGCCAGCGCCGGCAGGCCCTGCGCCTTGACGCCGAGGAACACCACGTCTGCAACGCCGGCCTCGGCAAGGTGGCCGACCACGCGAGGACGGGCCTCGAAATTGCCGGTCGCACTTTCCACGCGCACGCCGTTTTCCTGCATGGCGCGAAGGTGCGGGCCGCGGGCAAAGAGGGTCACGTCCAGGCCTGCGGCTGCCATGCGCGCGCCCAGATAGGCGCCGATGGCCCCGGCGCCTGCGATCACGAACTTCATCGGAACACCTTCACTGGGTGACCTTCGTCTTCATGGCACTTCCTTATGGTACTTCGCCGTTCAAAATTGCGGCGGCCACCGCGCCGCGCCGCACTTTCCCGGTGGCCGTCTGTGGGATGCGCTCGACAATATAGAGCTTCTTGGGGCATTTGAAATCGGCGAGATGCTCGCGGC
>DATFZR010000149.1:0-4773 GCA_035314265.1 Candidatus Acidiferrales bacterium | reverse complement strand
GAAGACGGCCCTCGAGATTGGCTGCGGTGTGGGGCGGATGACGGCCGCGTTCGCACAGGAGTTTGGCGAAGTGATCGGAATCGATGTCTCGCCGGAAATGGTCAAGAAGGCGCGAGCGCGTGAACTGCCCGGAGCCCGATTCCTGGTGGGCTCAGGATGCGACCTCTCGGGCGTGGAAGACCGGAGCGCGGATTTCGCGTTTTCCTACATCGTTTTCCAGCACATTCCGGAGAAAGCCGTCATCCTGCGCTATTTCGAAGAAGCCGCGCGCGTATTGAGGCCGGGAGGTTTGTTCCGGTTCCACGTAAACGGTCTTCCGCACGTGGAGCTGGGAAGCTTGCTGATCGAGGGCTACCTGTCTACAAGTCCGCGTATCCCCCGGCTCCTCCACAACAAGATACCGCTCGCGCGCCGCCGGCGGCTGGACAGCTGGTGGGGCCATCCTGTTTCCCTCCGTTCGATACGGGCCACCTGCGCGCGGAGCGGACTCGAAATCGCCGCGGTGACGGGTCGCTGGACGGCGGAAATGTGGGTGGGGGGAAGAAAGCGCGGCTGAGGCGCGAAGCGCCAGTATTTGAGGAGAATTCCGGTCATGCGGCTGCCTGATTTACGCGAGCTACAAACAGAGGAAGCTCGAAATCTCCACGCGCACGATGCCGCGGAGTACCACTGTCCCCGGCCCGGCAGCGATTACAGCCGCATGTATTGCGGCCGCCTGGAATCGGTGGTGCGCAAAGTCCGCGAGACCCTGCCGTCAGGGCGAGTGCTGGACCTGGGATGCGCGCAGGGAAATTTTGGCCTGCTACTCGCCGAAGCGGGGTACCACGTGGTGGCCGTGGACCTGCGGCCCGCTTTTCTGGCGTATGCGCGGATGAAACACGAGCGCGGCGCTTTCGCGGCCGTGGCGGCTTCGGGCGACAGGCTGCCGTTTGCAGGGGCGGAATTCGACGCAGTGATTTGGGGCGAGGTGATCGAGCACGTGGCCTTTCCGGAACACTTTCTGAGCGAGATCGCGCGCGTGCTGCGTCCCGGAGGCCACCTGCTGCTCACCACGCCAAACGGAGGCCGGTTGCATACGGGACTGCCGACGTTTGCCGGCGCGGGCGACCGCAATCTGCTCGCCGGCCGCCAGTTCCAGCCGGATTCGGATGGTCACCTGTTTTTGTTCAGCCGGGAAGAGTTGCAAGACCTGCTTTCCGGAAACGGATTTAGCGTTTTGAAGCACGAGTTCAGCGCCAGCCCGTGGCTGACCGGCCGGCTGGGGTTCCGCTATTTTGCGCGATGGGTGCCTCTGCGCTGGCGCTTCCTGATGGATGCGTGGACGCTGCGCCACCCGCGACTGGCCGCACCCCTGGCCGAAAGCCACATCGTGCTCGCGCAAAGGCGTCAGGAGGAAGTGCGTTGACATGTTGAATACGCAGAAGCTGCCGTTTCTCCGCCGGATGATTCAGTATCGGCTTTCCGGCAAGCGCGCAGCATGCCCCCATTGCTGCGGAGTACGGTTACGGCGCGTGGCACGAAAGCGGATGGTCCTCGAGGTCTACGAGTGCACCGCCTGTTTGCTGTTGTTCCGCTGGCCCATGGAGACGCAGGAGGAATTCCATCGCTTCTACCAGGCAGAATACACCGAGGGAGCAATCACGAAACTTCCCTCGGCACAGCAACTCGACGAGCTGCGCTCCGGAGGCTTTGCGAAAACCGCGTTGGACCTCTCTGCTAAGATCGCGTTACTGAAAATCTTGGAGCCTGAGGGCCGAGTGCTCGATTACGGGTGCTCCTGGGGCTATGGCGTCTTTCAGCTTCGGGCGGCTGGATATGACGCGGCTGGATTCGAGATCTCGCACGGGCGCGCGGAGTTCGCCCGGAGCTGGGCGGGCGGAACGATTCTCGAGGGGCTCGCGGAACTCGATCGCCTGCCGGCAGGGTCTCTTGACGTCGTGTTTACCAATCACGTTCTGGAGCACCTGCCCGGCCTGCGGCCGACGTTCGATCTGTTTGCTCGCCTTCTGCGGCCCGGGGGCCTGCTCTTTTGCGTGTTGCCCAATTTTTCAGGGCGGGATGCGCGGAACGGCAGTTTTCTGAGCTGGATTGGTGAGGCGCACCCCATCGCGCCGACGCGCGACTTTTTCCTCCGCAACCTGCCTGCCCATGGCTTTACGGGAACGCAGGGGTTTTCCGGACCGTTCACGGAATCCGTCGCGCGCAGCGTGGCCGCCGGGCAATACGATGGTCTGGACCGGGAAGGCGAGGAGCTCCTGGTGTTGGGGCGGAAAGAGTGAAACGAAAGGAAGCATGCCGGAGAAGCGAAGCAGAAGGAATGAAATGCGCGTTCTGATCCTCACGAAGAATTTTCCGCCGAAGTCCTGCGGCGTAGGAGACTACGCATGGTGTCTGGCAGGGGCGCTCGCCGCGGCTGGAGAGTTCGTGGCTGTTCTCACCGAGCCCTCCGAGGTTCCACGGCACCTGCCCGTAGGCTTGCGCGAACATCTGCTTGGCGGATGGCGAGATTTCATGCCTGTGTTGCGCGAGATCCAGGCGGCCGCACCAGACCGCCTCCAACTCGAGTACTCGGGGTATGCATGGGGCCGCTGGGGTGTGGCCTGGTGGCTCAACGCGCTGCTATTCAAGCTGCGACGAGAAGGCATACCAGTGCATATCGGCCTGCACGAGACGGCCATTCGCATGCGCCAGCACCCTCTGCAGATTCCCGTCGCGCTTGCCCAGTGGGTACACGTCGGACTGCTGCTGGCTGTGGCGCAGACCGTGGAGCTGAACATGACTTCGCGGGTAGCGACGCTGGGCCGAGTGTTTCCATGGTGGCGCGCCAAACTGCGCTACCGGCCGAATTCGAGCAATATTCCCGTTGAACCTTTGTCACTCGCAGAGCGGCAAGCGCTGCGGCGGGCGCATGACGTGGTGGATGGAGAGGTGGTGGTAGCTACCTTCGGAATGCTTCACACAGCGAAACGCTACGAGGCCCTGATTGGAGCGATACCCCTTTTGAGCGACAAGCGGATCAAACTCTGGATGCTGGGCGATACAGCCACGGCACCGCCGGAATACCTCGCCCGGCTGAAAGCGACGGCGCGTGCGGGGGGGATTGAGGAACGAGTGTTGTGGCCCGGACGGCTCGAGACAGCGGAGCTCTCCAGGATGCTGCAAGCCGCTGACCTATTCGTCCTATCTCAACCCGATGGCCATCTGACGCGTAGCGGCTCGTTCATGGCCGCGGCGGCTCATGGGTTGCCGGTAGTAGCGGTGCGCAATCCCGCGGGGCAGGGCCAAACGGAGTTTACCCACAGAGAAAACGTATGGTTTGTGGACCGCAGCGCTCCGGCAGAGATCGCGGCAGCGCTAGACGCGCTCCTGCAGGACCCTTATGCAGCGCGCCGCATGGGCAACGAGTTGCGGCGATTGTACGAGTCGCGGTTTGATTGGCGCGTTACGTTGGGCCACACGGGAGCGGCCGGAACGAGCTTTTCGGCCCCTGACCCTCTCGCAGTCACGACCCCGGCCAAGGGTGCCGTGACTGCCGCGCATGCGGGTGGAGCGAAACAATGAATGAACTGTCCCTGCGCGATCTGAGGGGAAGCGGCCTTTCGACGCCGTTTGTCGTCACCGTTGTGCTGGCGGCTGCCGCGATCCTGTGGGTTGCTCCGAAGGCGGCCCAGGGGGATTATCGCGACCTGCTGGTTGCCTTCATCATCCTGCAAAGCCTGTGGATCGTCCTGTTCTGGCGGATGGGTGTGTATTTCTTCATGTTTTATGTGGTGGTGGAAGGCTTCTTGATCAACTACTTCGACGGGCTTTCCGCACTGAACCTGGCGAAGGATGTGTTTGTCGCACTGTTGTTTCTCTCCATTGCGGTTGTGCTGATCCTGAAACGCCGGGCGCCTTTTCCGCGTCTTGGGTGGGTGCTCCCGTTTGCGGGATTTGCCCTGTATTACTGCGCCGAAGTGTTCAATCCGAATCTGCCGACGATTCTCGTGGGGCTGGTGGGAATTCGGGTGACGCTTTTCTACTGCCTGCTCACGCCCGTGGCCTATTGGTTCTTCGATTCGAGCGAGCGTGTGGTGCACTTTTTTCTTTTCATGGTCGCGCTTTCGATCCCGGTAGCGGCTTTTGGAATCGTCCAGTACTTCAAAGGACCGGAATGGATGATCGGCATCTCGCCGGGATTCGCGCGCGCCGTTTTCTACGCTTACTGGAGAGACTCCTTGAGCGGACCGGGCGCTTTCCGTACGTTCTCCACATTTGTACACACCGGGGCATTTTCGCAGTATCTGGCGCTGATGATGCTGGTCACAGGGGCGCTATGGGGCCTGTACCGTCAGCAACTGCAGCGGCTGGTGATCGGAGTCGTCCTGCTGGTTCAGTTTTTCGCCCTTCTCACCACGGGTGGCCGCGCCTCCTTCCTCATCTTTTTCATCTGCGTTGTCCTTTGGTGGTTCTTCCAGAGAGGCACGATGCGGCTGGCTCCAGTCCTGGTGCTTCTGCCGGTCTTCTTTTATGCTGCGACACTGATGCTGGGGTCGAGCTTTGAGAACCGGTTCTCAACGTTGCTCGACGCCGACCAGATGAAGGAACGAAATGCGCCCCTCGTAATGGGATTTGCTTCCGAAAACGTGAAGGAGGACTTGACCGGCCTGGGGGCAGGTTACGCCACGGTTGCGGCCCGGCATGTGGGAGAAACGCCGTACAACGTGGCAACGACGGATAATGGACTGGCGAAGATCCGTCACGAAACGGGAATTCCCGGCCTCATCCTTTATG
>DATFZR010000148.1:0-2447 GCA_035314265.1 Candidatus Acidiferrales bacterium | reverse complement strand
GAATTTGAAGTCACCGCTCAACCCGTCCAGAGGCTGGACGTCACCCTCTCCATCGAAGCCCAGGAGCAGAAGGTCATCGTCGAGAGCACCACCCCCACGGTAGACGTGAGCCCCGACGCCAACGTCGGCGCCATCGTGATGACCGAGAAGGATCTCCAGGCCCTCTCCGACGATCCCGACGAGCTCCAGAACGACCTGGAAGCCCTCGCCGGACCCGCCGCCGGACCCAATGGCGGCCAGATCTACATTGACGGCTTCACCGCCGGCCAACTGCCGCCCAAATCCGCCATTCGCGAAATCCGCATCAACCAGAATCCATTTTCCTCTGAGTACGACAAGCTGGGCTACGGCCGCATTGAAATCTTCACCAAGCCCGGCATGGACAAGTTCCACGGCGACGTTCAATTCCAGGGAAACTCGTCCGCGTTCAACGCCAGAAATCCCTTTGGCCCCACCGACGTGCCCGGCTACGAGACCACGCTCCTCAACGGCTCCATCGGCGGGCCCATCAGCAAGAAAGCCTCCTTCAATTTCACCTTTCAGTATCGCGACATCAACGATCTCTCCGTGGTGAACGCGCAGGTGCTCGACCCCACCTTCGAGCCCGTTCCCTTCAGCCAGTCCGTTCCCACGCCCCGCAAGCGCGTAAACGTTGGCCCCCGCGTCGATTACCAGCTCACCCCCACCAACACCCTCAGCGTGCGCTACCAGTATTTTCGCGACGACCTGAAGAATCAGGGCGTCGGCGGCTTCGCCCTTCCATCGCAGGCGTTCGATGTGCTCAACACCGAGCACACCCTGCAGGTGAGCGACACCCAGATCTTCGGCACAAAAGTCGTCAACGAGACCCGCTTCCAGTTCCTCCACGAGCCTTTCTCGCAGACGCCGTTCAGCACCGCCCCCACCATCATCGTGCCCGGCGCCTTCGTCATGGGCGGCAGCAGCGCCGGCCTCATCGGGCAAACCACGAATCACTACGAGCTGCAGAACTACACGCAGATCGCCGCAGGCAAGCACACCATCAAGTTCGGCGTGCGCCTCCGCGAGATCACCGACGACGACAGCACCACCTCCGGCTTCAACGGCACTTTCTACTTCGCCAGCCTGCCCGCTTACCAGAGCGCCGTCCAGGGCCTCGGCGGGCTTCCCACGCAGTTCACCACCACCTCGGGAGTTCCGCGGACAGACATTTCGATGTTCGACGCCGGCTTCTACGTTCAAGACGACTGGAAGTTCCGCCCGAACATCACCCTCAGCGCCGGCCTTCGCCTGGAAACCCAAAATCACATCAGCGACCACCTGGATTGGGCGCCGCGCGCGGCCATCGCCTGGGGCATCGGCCACGGCAAGGGCGGGCCCAAAACGGTGCTCCGCGCCGGCGTTGGCCTCTTCTACGATCGCTTCCCCGAAAACCTGATTCTCCAGGCCGAGAAAGTGAACGGCATCAATCAGGAACAAATCGTGGTGATGAATCCCTGCTTCTTCCCCAATATTCCGGCGTCGTTCAATCCCAATCCGTGCCCCGGCTCGACCACCACCGTGCTGCCCACCGTCTACAACATCTCCCCCGGCCTGCACGCGCCGGGCGTGCTGCAAACCGCGCTGGTCCTCGAGCGCCAGATCACCAAGGTCATCAATTTCTCCCTCACCTACCTGAACGCGCGCGGCTTCGATCAGTTGCTCACCAACAACGTCAACACCCCGCTCCCCGGCACCTTCCCCGTGGCCCCGGTCTATCCCTCCGGCCAGCCCGGCAACATTTACCAATATCAATCCGAGGGAGTCTTCCGCCAGAACCAGTTGCTCGCGCAAATGAACGTGCGCATGGGCGCCAAGCTCACCCTGTTCGGCAATTACGTGCTGAACTACGCGAACAGCGACACCTCCGGAGCCAGCAGCTTCCCTTCCAACCCGTTCAACATCAGCCAGGACTATGGCCGCGCCTCCTTCGACTACCGCAGCCGCTTCTTCCTCGGCGGCAGCTACGGCCTCCCGCACGGCTTCCGCTTGAGCCCGTTCGTGGTCGTCAGCACCGGCCAGCCCTACAGCATCACGCTGAGCGACGACCTGATCGGCAGCTCGCAGTTCAACCAGCGTCCCGCGTTCGCCAGCGCGGCCTCGTTGCCGCAGAACGTCGTGGTCACCCAGTTCGGTTCGTTCGACACGGTCCCGGAGCCCGGCGAGAAACTCGTGCCCATCAACTCGCTCGTGGCTCCGGCGCGCTTCACCATGAATATTCGCGTCAGCAAGACGTGGGGCTTCGGCTCCCTGAATGAAAACGCCGGCGCGGCCGGTGGCGGAGGAGGCGCGGGCGGACCACGCGGCGGACCGGGCGGCGGCGGCGGTGGTGGTGGTCGCGGAGGTCCAGGCGGAGGCTTCGGCGGTTTCGGCGGCGGCGGCTCCAGCAACAAGCGCTACAACCTGACGCTCAGCGTCTACGGCCGCAA
>DATFZR010000147.1:0-2167 GCA_035314265.1 Candidatus Acidiferrales bacterium | reverse complement strand
GGTGGACCAGCATCTGGCCACATGCGCCGGATGCCGCGCCCGTGCGGAAGGCTTCCGCGGGGTGTGGAATGTGCTGGACGAAGTGCCGGCGACGGAGCCTTCGGCGTGGTTCGACGCGCGGTTGCGCCAGCGCATCGCCGGGGAGCCTCCGCCGGCACTGTGGGCGCGCCTGGCAGGGTGGCTGCCGCAACCGCGGCTGGCGCTGGCTACGCTGGGCCTGATTGCCGTGGGATTCTGGGCCGCGCTCGCGCCGCCTCCGCCCGCTCCTGTGGCCATGAATGAGCAGGAAGAATTCCGCATGATCAAGAACATGCAGGTGCTGGAGAACTACGAGGTGCTGAAGGATCTGGACGCGCTGAATGAATTGCAGGGAGATTAACGGGCCGCGCTGGGAAAAAAGTTTGCGATGAATGGGCTTTCAAAACTCGGGCTGGCTCTGGCGGTGGCGATGGCTGCGGCGACGGCGGGCCCTGCGCTGGCCGCGCGCGGCCTGGGCCAGGAGAAGCAGGCTCCCGCAAAGGGGGAGCGCCGCGCGGCGCGGCAGCAGGCGCTGGCGCGCAGGGCGGCGAAGCAACAGGCTCAGGCAAAGACACAGGGCACGCACTCGCCTGCGCAATCGGGTCCCAACGCGCGGGCCGGCACTCCGCGGCCCGGCGGGCCGGGCGCGAGTTCTCCTACGGGCCAATCGGGCGGCCAGTCTGGCGCGAATGCGCGTGCAGGCACGCAGCAGCGTCAGGCGCCGGTGACGCCTGCGCCTGGCCCGGCGCCGGAAACCGGCCAGCAGCAAGGCGCCCAGTCCGGCGCCAATGGACGCGCGGGCACATTGCGGCAGGCATCGCCGGCGGTGAACACGCAGGCTCCTTCCGCGGAGGGCCTGCCGCCGCGGTGGCAGGAGCGCCTGCAGCAGATGACTCCGGAGGAGCGCGAGCGCTTCGTGCAGAACGACCAGCGCTTTCGGAGCCTTCCACCCGAGCAGCAGGCACAGCTCCGCCAGCGGTTCGAGGAGTGGAATAAGCTGTCGCCCCAGCAAAAAGACAAGCTCAACAAAAATGTCGAGACCCTCTCCAAGCTGACGCCGGACCAGCGGACCATGATCCGCACCCAGCTCCTACCCCAGTGGAGGCAGCTGACGCCGGAGCGCCGGACGGAACTCAAGCAGCGGCTCAACTCGCTCAATGGCCTGAGCGACGCGGAGCGCAATCAGAAGCTGAACGATCCCGCCTTCTATCAGGGGCTCTCGCCGCAGGAGCACGACGTTGTGAAGCAACTGGGGGAGATGAAGCTTAACCCGGGGTCGGGCCCTGGCGGGTTGTGAGCATCGCACCGATTCCCGCACATCATTCCTTGTACCTGCTCCCGGGCCGCAACTGATCTGCAAAGCGGTTCTTTTACCACACACACTCTAAATCTGAGAAGCTGGAAGGCTCGAATCTTGAATCTTGTTGCGGGGCCGCTACGGCTACCTGACAGCAGAGCGATGGCCCATGCCGCGGCAGGGAAGGCATGTGGAAATCCAGGCGGAGGGGCAGGGGAAGAGTCAGCGATTACCAGAAAGCTGCAACGCTTTTCAGAAATTGCCGATGGAGGACCTTCCAACTCATTGGAAAACAACGGTAGTACTTTGGTACTAAAGGTGCAGGGGGACTATGGGGTTGTCTTCAGGTTCCCGTGTGGAAAGTCAGATTTGCCAACCGCGAGGGGAGCCGTTCGGGCATCGCCTAAAGTTAAGTTCTGCAGGGTTCGCAGGTGCCGTCAACATGTTTCGTTTCGCCGGGAACACAATCACTAGGGGAGTCAAAGGAGGAAGGCGCATGTCGAAATGTGCACGTTTTCTGTCTTTGGCCTGCTCGGTTGCTTGCCTAACCATAACTGGTGGGACCCTCAGCGCGCAGGTGGCGCCGGGAAAGCAGCCGCAGCCGGTTCGTCCGATCATCCGAGGGGGTGTTGACGACAGCAGTCTGGTAAGGCTCCGTGGGAACACGCGGCCGGAAGCGCGGGCAGAGAATGACCGTGGCCGCGTGGAAGACGGGATGCAACTCGACCACATGATTCTGGTGTTGCAGCGCGCCCCCGAGGCGGAAGCTGCCCTTGAGCAGACCATCGCCCAGCTTCACGACCGCAACTCTCCCAATTATCATAAGTGGATGACGGCGCAGCAGTTCGGGGC
>DATFZR010000146.1:0-2491 GCA_035314265.1 Candidatus Acidiferrales bacterium | reverse complement strand
TCCTTTGTCGCCTCGATGTTGTTCAGCGTGTCTTTGCGGCCGCCGTCGGCGAGACGCCGCATCGGCGAGAAGGCGATCACAGGCGGGTTGGCGCTGACTCCCGTGAAAAAGCTGAAGGGCGCGAGGTTGGAGATGCCGTCGGCCGAGATCGTGGAAACAAACGCAATGGGCCGCGGCACGATGGCCCCGATCATCAGTTTGTAAACGTTTCGCGGGTCGGCCGCCCCGGGGTCCACGATCATCAGCGGCCATTCCCGCCCGCGGGCACCGCCTCGTACTTCGCTCCGCTCCAGCTCTTCCAGTATTCCTTCCACTCGCACTCGTCGCCCGCGGGCAGCACGTGGATCGGGTTCAGCCCGTCGAGCATTACCGCGGACTCGTCCGTGTGCGTCTTGGCTGCCTGGTTGGCCAGCGCCTTCGGATGCGGCCCGTGATGGATGCCCCGCGGGTGCAGCGTGGCCATGCCCGCCTTGATGTTGTCTTTCGAGAAGAAATCGCCGTCGTGGTAGAAAATGAACTCGTCGTAATCCGTGTTGCGGTGGAAGAAGGGAACGCGCAGCGCCTCCGGGTCCTGCTCGAGCGGACGCGGCAGAAAGCTGCACACCACCGCGCCCTCCGTCACAAAAGTGGTGTGAGCGCTGGGCGGCAGGTGCGCGCGGTGGCTCATGATCGGCCGGATGTCGCGCATGTTGATCTTCCACACGGTCAGGTCGCCCTTCCAGCCCACCACGTCCATCGGGTTGAACGGGTAGAAGAGTTTTGAGAATTCGTTCTCCACCTTGATGCGCACTTCCCACTCGCGCTCGTCTTCCGGATTCGGTTTCGGCTCCGGCGTAAAAATCACGGCGGGGTCGTAGAGAGCGTGCTGCCCGATCAGGCCCTTCTCCGGCTGCTCGAACTCCTTCTTCGATTGAACGATCAGGAAGAAGTTGTCGGCCGTCTCCGGCAGGATGCGGTAGGTCACCGCGCGCGGGATGTTGATGTAGTCCCCCTTCTCAAACGGCACGGGACCGAAATCCGTCTCGATCACGCCGCTTCCGCGGTGGATGAAATACAGCTCGTCCCCATCGGCGTTGCGGAAATAGAACGGCATCGGCGCCGACCGCCGCGATACGTATAGCTCCACGTCGTTGTTTCCGAGGAACGCGCTCGGCGCGCCGTTCGGATCCTTCAGGTCCGAAGGCGCGAGCAGGTTCAGGTCAAAGCAGTGCGGACGCAGCTTGCCCTCAAAGCGCACCCACCCCGTCGGCGGATGCGTGTGATACAGGTGCGCCGACTTCCCATAGAAGCCCTTGCGCCCGTGCTCCTCTTCATACGTCCCCGGCGGCAATCCCACGTGCGCCTGCATGGTAGTCTTTCCTTTTCTAAGCGGATACATAACGAACCCTCCGTGGGGGCGCTGCTTGCTGCGCCCTCTTTCCTGTCCCGTCCCTACGCCTTCACCACCCGATTCCGCAAAACCCCAATCCTCTCAATCTCCAATTCCATCACGTCTCCGGGTTTCACCCACCGGTCGAGTTCCAGCCCGCATCCCGTCCCCACCGTTCCCGAGCCAATCACATCGCCCGGAAACACCGTATCGTCCTGCGTCAGAAACTCGATCATCTGCTCGAATTTCCAGTAAATCGTACCCGAATTCCCGCGCGACCATTCCTCGCCGTTGATCCGCGCGGTCATCGTCAGGCTGTACGGGTCGCCCACCTCGTCCGCCGTCACCAGCACCGGCCCCAGCGCCGTGCACCACTCTTTCCCCTTCGCCGGCCCCAGCCGCACCTTCATTTCCCGCCGCTGGATGTCGCGCGCGCTGAAGTCGTTCATCACCATATATCCGGCGATGTAGCTGCGAGCTTCAGCCGCGGAAACGTTCGTCGCCTGCCTGCCCACCACTGCCGCCAGCTCCAGCTCGTAATCGAACTTCTCCGTGAACCGCGGCCACAGCACGTCCTCATCCGTGCCGATGATGTTGTGGTTCCCGCTGCGGTAATACACGGGAATCTCGTACCACTCCTTCGGCATGGCCTCGCCGCGCTTCTCAAATCCCTTCTTCACATGCGCCTCAAACGCATAAAAATCGCGCACGGAAGGCGGACGCGCAATCGGCGTGCGCAGCCGCACGCTGCCCGGAGAGAGCACCGCCACGCCCGTGGCCCTGTCCGCCGCCGCCCGTGCCGCGTCCAGCGCCCCCGCCTCCAGAATCCCCAGCACGCTGGCCGGTATCTGCGGGTCGGCCGCGTGCAGATCCACGATCCCTCGTCCGGTAACGGCGCCCGCGCGCAACTCCGTTCCCCGCGCCGTGGCCATCTCAAAAGTGCAAAGCTTCATCCCGCCGTCACCGGCCCCGCATCTGTAGCGCCGGGCTTTAGCCCGGCCTCTTTTCCGGGGGCCAGCCGCACCACCACGGATGCCGGGCTAAAGCCCGGCGCTACATTCTCCCTACAGATTCCCACGGGCGGCCTGCTCGCGCTCGATGGCCTCAAACAGCGCCTTGAAG
>DATFZR010000145.1:0-2339 GCA_035314265.1 Candidatus Acidiferrales bacterium | reverse complement strand
GTAATAGTAGCGCAGCGCCGTGCGCCAGCGGATCTCCTCCCGCCGTCCGCCGGGGTCGATCACGTGCCAGCAGAACTCCACGTCGTTGATCTGCGCCGTCCGATGGAATCCGGCAATCCGCACCGTGCGCCGCACGATGCGCCCGTCCGGGAGCCGCGTGGGCGGCGCATCCTCTTTCTCTTCCAGCCACGCAGGGTCATAGACGGATGCGGGGTCCACATGGAATACATCGAAAATCAGCCGGCCCCCCGGCGCCAGGTGCCGCCGCGCCGCGCGCAGGCAGCCGAGCTGCTGCTCCACGGTCAGCAGGTGCTGGAAGGGGCGAAACGGGATGGTAATCAGCGGGAATTGCCGGCCAAGGTCGAAATCCGCCAGATCGCCGCGCACGAGTTCCGTTCGGCCGCGCACGGCTTCCGGCTCCTCGGCCAGTTTTGCCCGGCAGCGCGCCAGCATATTCGCGGAAGCGTCGAGCCCGGTGATGGAAATGCCCGCACGGGCCGTGGGCAGCAGCACGCGGCCCGTCCCGCAGCCCAGCTCCAGCACCGCACCGCCCGCCGCGCGCGCCTCCGCCACATAGAACTCCACATCCTTCCGTTCTTGATACACCAACGTCGCGTCGTAGAACTCCGCGATGCTGGTGATCGCGTCATAGTGGCTTTCTCGCGTCATCAACGGGTCCCATGTACGGGCCCCGTCATTTTACACGGTCCGCTCTATTCCATCCGTCCGCCGCGCGCGCGCAGCAGCGCCGCGACGTCTTCGCGTTTGTATTTCACGGCCACAGCCAGCGCCGTGCCCTGCGCCAGGAAGGGATAGTCCGCCACGAGATTCGGGTCCGCGCCGCTCGCCAGCAGCAACTCGGCAAGCCGTGCGTACCCTTTGCGCGTGGCGAAATGCAGCGCCGCGACACCGCGCATGTTGGCATTAGGATCGGCGCCGGCCTTCAACAGCACCTCGGCCACCTCGGTTCGCTCTTTGCCGAATGTCGTGTAGAGCAGGGGAGGGAAGTCGTGCGCCCCACGCTCGGCGGCCCGCCGTGCATCCTCACGCAACAACTCGCTCACCCGCGCCGTCATCCCCATCATCGTCGCCGTGCAGATGGAGAGCGGCGCCCCCTTTTCCAGCAGGAACTCAGCGCAGGGCTCCGTCCCCACGTGCGCCGCGCCTTCGATTCCCAGTTCGTTCCATGTGGAACGCGTCCCGAGCAGCGCGGGACACAGGTTGTACAGCTTCCGCGTACGCTCCGGGTCGAAGTGGCATACGGTGACGAAGCGGTTGATGAAGTCCTGCGGTATCCCGTCCGTCTCCGGCGCCTGGCCCGCCTGCGCCCCGGGGCCGGGAGAATAACGCGAAGTATAGATGTCACGCGGAATGCTGCCCGCCGCCCGCAGCACCTCCGCCGCTGGATTGTCGGTTCGCAGCAGCGCTACTTCCAGTGCCGTGCGTCCCTCGGCATCCTTCGCCGCCGGATCCGCTCCCTTTCGCACGAGCATCCGCACCGCTCGGTCGCAGCCCGCTCGCGCCCCAGCGTGCAGGGGACTGCTCCCGTCCTTCTGCAGCGCATTTGGGTCAGCTCCGTTGCCGAGCAGCCACATAGCCATCTTCTCCGCGGCTTCCTTCTGCGGAAAGTCGAGCGCGATGCGAAGCGGAGTGAAGTCCAGGGGCTTGCCGTCTTTGTCCAGCACGTTGGCATTGGGATCCGCGCCCCGGCCCATCAGAAACTCCACGATGGGAGACTGTCCGGCCTGCGCCGCGCAATCAAGCGCCGTGGCGCCAAACCGCGTGCGCACGCGAACCACGCCCGGATCCTCGCGGTAGAGCGCGGTAATGCGCTCCTCATCCCCCGCCGTGGCCGCATCGAAGAGGTCCAGCACCAGCCCGCGCGAGCGCAGCAAATCCGCCACGCGCGTCTGCCCCGCCAGCAGAGCCAGCCGAAATACGGAAACATCCCGCGCGTCGCGCGCATACAGCAGGCCGGGATCGCGATCCAGGTAGGCGGCTACCGCTGCCGTGTCGCCCTGCCCCGCGGCCTCACGGAATTTCTGCGAGTCCAGGGAGCCCGCATCCACAGCATTCTTGGAGACGCTCACAGCCTCCAGCGGCCGCAGGGCAGTCGCCGTTCCGGCCAAGAGCGTCGAGACAACAAAATCCCGCCGAGAGCTCATCGGCCCCCCTTTCGCGCAAAGACCAGCCTACGCGCGCGAGTGCCCGCCTGCTTCTCGGATCTTGCTATTTGCTGATGCGCGGTAGCCCCGCGGAGAAATCCCATAGTGCCGCTGGAACAAGCTGCTAAACGAGCCCAGGCTCTCGAATCCGGCGGCAAGGCATACATCGGTCAC
>DATFZR010000144.1:0-6821 GCA_035314265.1 Candidatus Acidiferrales bacterium | reverse complement strand
GTGCTTTTGTGACAGGTAGATACTCCCGGGGTTGCACGACTTGGCTGGCGGTGGTGGTTGGAAATTCGGGAATGGCCTCAAAAGCCTCCCGCTACATGCAATCTCAGGGTTGTGAACTTCACCTGCTCTAGAACGCGGCGGCTCAGCGATTCATTTTAGATGGAGGCTCTTATGAAGACCGCATTCTTCTCCCTCGTGGTGGCAACGGCTATTCTTCCGTCACTAGCCCGCGCGCAGACGGCCGACGAGATCATCGCGAAGAACCTGGCGGCGCGCGGGGGCATCGAGAAGATGCGGGCGATTCGCACGATAGCGATTACGGGCAAGCTGACCGCCCCGGATGGAGGCGGCGGGCCGCTGCTGGTGCGCCTGATGCGTCCGGACCGCATCCGTGAGGAAGTGACCTTTGGCCCCGCGAAATCCGTACGCAGCTTTGACGGCGAATCCGCGTGGGTGCTGGACGAAGACAAAACCGGAGCCGAGGCGCGCCCGCTGACGGGTGCCGACCTGGCAAACCTGCGCGACGAGGGGGCAAACGGAATTGACGGCGCGCTGGCCGATTACGCCACAAAGGGCAACGCGGTGACGTTCGCGGGCGCGGCGGTGATCGACGGGAAGACCTGCTACAAGCTGAAAGTCGAGCTGCGCAGCGGCCACATCCTGACCCAGTACATCGACTCGCAGACATTTCTCGAAATCTACGAGGAGCTGGTGCGCAACGACGGCGACAATGAGACCGTGATCGATGAGACGGTAGGAGACTATCGCAGCGAGGGCGGCATCCTCTTCGCGCACACGTTCGTGAGCGGGGTGCAGGGCCACCCGGAGCGCTTCACGCTGACCATCGAGAAGATCGAACTGAACCCGGCGTTCGACGCGAGCCTCTTCCGCATGCCGAAGGGCAAGGTAAGCAACAACGCAATCCCTCAGTCCGTGCCGGCTCCCGATGCCTTGCCCGGCAAGAAGCTTCGCGCCGCCAGCAACGCGTAGAACGGCGCATATTCGAGCCACAGGTAGAGCGGGTCGAACTTCCAGACGCCGAGCGCCGCGTAGCCGATGAGCACGTGGTAGGAAAGAAACTCGAGGATCGTCAGCAGCAGCCACGCCGGATTGGGAAAAAACACCAACAGGGGCGCCATCCACAGGAAATACCACGAGAACGCGTTCTGCGAGAAGAGCGGCACGGCGCCAAACAGCAGGTAGGCGGCGCGAAGAGGATCCACATTGCGCAGCGTGGCCCACACGGCAATGCCCGCCACCACGCCAACGCCGATGCCCCAGGCCCAGTCGTCTGACCCGCTCGACCAGCCAAGCAGAGTGTAGAGGCTGGCGTTGTTCACCCAATGCTGGCGGTACGGCTGAAACAAATCGAGCACACCGGGCCAAGCGGCGCGGTAGGGCCAGCACACCGCCGCAGACAGCACACAGGAAAGACCGAGTCCCGTCCAAGCCCGCCCGCTGCGCGGCCAACCAGTACGACGCAGCCATAGAGGCGCGAGCAGGATGGGGAAGAATTTGGCCAGCACCGCGACGGCCAGCGCCAGCGTTGACAGCACAGTTCGCCTCTCTATAATCAGGAGGAGCGCAGCTATGGAGAACAGCATGGCCAGCGGATCGTTGTGGCCGCTGCCTGCAAATTCCACCACCACCAGCGGATTCCACGCGTAGATGGCCAGAGAAAAACTCCTGCGGCCAGTCCGGCGGACCCAGAACGCCAGCAGCCCCACGAGCAGGCCTTCGGCGAGGAAGAACGGCATCTTGAAGACCAGCGGGTGAGTGGAAAAAGCGGCGGTGCCGCGGAGAACGAGTTCCGTGACCGGCGGGTAGATGTTGGGCATCTGCTGGTTGGAAACGTGCTCCCACCAGCGGTCGCGGAATCCGGCGAGGCGCCGGTCTTCCGGGGCAATCGTATACGGGTTCCAGCCGGCGTGCTGGATCTCGCCGTCCCAGCGGTAGCGGTAGACGTCGTCGGAAAGGCTGGGCTGGAGCGGCAGGAGCGTGACGCGGAACAGGAACGCCGCCGCGAGCACGTACCAAAGGACAGCCCGGCGCTCGCCCGCGCGTTCCATCGCGTAGAGCGCCACCAGATAGACGATGCCCGCGGCGAAGGCCACGCCGATGGTTTCGACCACGTGGATTTTCAGGTCGCTGAGGCGCAACAGAACCAGGAAAAGGGCCTCCAGCGCGGCCCCGCCGAGCAGCACCGCGGGCAGGGGCGAATGAGAGGCAGAAGAATTTTCGCGGGAAGCCGCGGGCGGGACGGATGGTGAGTTCACTCTTCAGCTCGGTGGTGTGGATGGCGGCCGGCCAGGGCCCGCTCTCTGCCGTATGGCAGCGCCTGACGGACAAGACGTTTCGCGGGCTCTACCAGGCGAATTCGTTCGACCTTGCCATCATGCTGCCGTATTTTGCCGTGCTCGTGGTGCTGGCCGCGTATGGCGGGCACCGCTACTGGCTGGTCTACAATTTCTTCAAGCACCGTCACGTGTCACCCGGTCCTCCACCAGAAGTGGCAGTGTGGCCGAAGGTTACCATACAGCTTCCCATCTTCAACGAGCGCTACGTGGTGGACCGCCTGGTCGATTCCATTTCGCGGCTGGATTATCCGCGCGACCTCGTGGAAGTGCAGCTCCTGGATGACTCCACCGACGAGACGGTTGAAGTGGCCCGCGCGTGCGTGGAACGCTACCGCGCCATGGGCCTCGATATCCATTACCTGCACCGTGATAACCGCCGGGGCTTTAAGGCCGGCGCGCTCGAAGAGGGCATGAAGACCGCTACGGGCGAGTTCATCGCCATCTTCGACGCCGATTTCCAGCCGCACGCCGATTTTCTGCGCCGCACGGTGCCCTACTTTCAGGACCCCAAGATCGGCATGATCCAGACGCGCTGGACCTACGTGAACCGCCACTATTCCGCGCTCACCGAAGTAGAGGCGATTCTACTGGACGGCCATTTCGTAATGGAGCATGGCGGGCGCTACCGGGAGGGCAGTTTTTTCAACTTCAACGGTACGGCGGGCGTGTGGCGCCGCGCGGCCATCGAGGATGCCGGCGGGTGGGAGCACGACACGCTGACGGAAGACACCGACCTCTCCTACCGCGCGCAGCTCCGCGGCTGGAAGTTTATCTACCACATGGATCTTGAGTGTCCTTCCGAGCTGCCCGTGGAGATGACTTCCTTCAAGTCGCAGCAGGCGCGCTGGGCGAAAGGCCTGACCCAGGTGGCGCTAAAGAGCCTGCCGCGAATCCTGCGGGCCCCTATTCCGTTTCACATCAAAATGGAGGCGTTTTTTCACCTGACGGCCAACATCAGCTACCCGCTGATGATGCTGCTCTCCACGCTGCTGCTTCCCGCGATGATCGTGCGCTTCTACCAGGGCTGGCTGCAGGTGCTGGTGATTGACTTGCCGCTGTTTATCGCCTCCACGTGCTCGATTTCCAGTTTCTACCTGATGTCGCAGCGCCATCTCTACCCCAAATCGTGGACGCGCAGCATCCTTTACATGCCGTTTGTGATGGCGCTGGGCATCGGCATAGGCGTGCGCAATTCCGTGGCGGTGGTCGAAGCGCTGCTGGGCATCCAGTCTGAGTTCGTGCGCACGCCGAAGTACAACATCGAAGGCAATCTGCGGGAGAACTGGATCGCCAAGGCTTACAAGAAGCGCTCCGGATGGATGCCGTGGCTCGAGGTGGCGCTGGGACTCTACTTCGCGTTTGCCGTGGCCTATTCGCTCGAAAACGAGAACTACGCCACCGTTCCCTTCCTGCTGCTCTTCGTGGGCGGCTACGTATACACGGGGGCCATGTCGCTGGGCCAGGGCTACTTCGAACGCATGCGCCTGGGGCTTTCCTCGGGCGAGACGCGTCCCGCGGCCACTGGCGCACCGAGTTTCTGACGCGGCAGCGCGGCCGGCCGGCGCCGGCTGGTTGGAGTCGAGCGCCGCCTCTCTGGGCCCGTGCCGTCTTTTTACTTTTTCCCGG
Organism: Candidatus Acidiferrales bacterium; assembly: GCA_035314265.1. Classification (GTDB taxonomy): domain Bacteria; phylum Acidobacteriota; class Terriglobia; order Acidiferrales; family UBA7541; genus JOPF136. The sequence goes on along the minus strand of DATFZR010000144.1, from coordinate 2,838 downwards.
CATGAAACGCGAGCAGGCGCCCGCTCCTCAGCAGGTTGGGTTAGTATGATTAGATTATTCTGATAGGAGATGAGCGAACACATGCGCGCAGTGATCACCGGCGGGGCGGGATTCCTGGGCTCGCACCTTTGCGAAAAGCTGCTGGAAGCAGACTGGGACGTGCTCTGCGTGGACAACCTGGTAACCGGCGCGGAACCAAACATCCAGCACCTGGCCTCCAATTCGCGCTTCCGTATTCAGCGGCACGATGTGAGCGCCTACATCGAGGTGGCCGGCCCGGTGGATTACGTGCTGCATTTTGCGTCACCGGCCAGCCCGGTGGACTACGCGCGCCTGCCGATTCAAACGCTGAAGGTGGGCGCCCTGGGCACGCACAACTCGCTGGGGCTGGCCATGGCGAAAAAAGCCAAGTTCCTGCTCGCGTCGACGTCGGAGTGTTACGGGGATCCGCTGGTCTCGCCGCAGCCGGAGACGTATTGGGGGAACGTGAATCCCATCGGGCCGCGGGGCGTGTACGACGAAGCCAAGCGGTACGCGGAAGCCATGACCATGGCTTACCACCGCGCGCACGGCGTGGACACGCACATCGTGCGCATCTTCAACACCTACGGCCCGCGCATGCGCCTGAACGACGGCCGCGCCCTGCCCAACTTTATCTACCAGGCTCTCACCGGGCAGTCCATCACAGTGTACGGCGACGGCTCGCAGACGCGAAGTTTTTGTTTCGTGAGCGATCTGGTGGAGGGCATTTACCGGCTGATGCAATCCGACGAGCATTTGCCCACGAACATCGGCAACCCACAGGAGATTACGATTCTGGAGTTCGCCCAGCGGCTAAAGACTCTGACCGGCTCCGCCTCCGCGATTGTATTCAAGCCGCTCCCGCAGGACGACCCGAAACAGCGCTGCCCCGACATTACCAAAGCCAGAGCCGTGCTCGGCTGGGAGCCCAGGATCAATCTGGAAGACGGCCTGAGGATGACGCTCGAGTATTTCAAGAAGCAGGTGCAGACCGTTACGAGCGGCGGGTAACCACCGCGCGGGCGCCGGCGGCCAGCCCTCAGTCCGGCCGGCCGATGGAGTGATATTCGAAGCCGAGATCGCGCATCTTCTTCGGGTCGAGAAGATTGCGGCCGTCCAGGACGAGCGGGCGAAGCATCTGGCCGTGGACGCGCTGCCAGTCAATCTCCTTGAACTCCGGCCACTCCGTAAGCAACAGCACCGCGTCTGCGCCGACGGCCACTTCGTAAGGCTCCTTGCAGTACTTCACGGCGGGATACTGCGCCTCGGTTTTCTTCATGGCCTGGGGATCGTAAGCGCGCACGGAGGCGCCTTCGGCCAGAAGCTGCTTCAGGATCTCCAGCGCGGGCGCAAAGCGGATATCGTCTGTGTGCGGTTTGAAGGCCAGGCCGAGCAGGCCCACCTGTTTGCCCTTCAACACCCACAGGGCGCGCCGCGCCTTCTCGAGAAAGCTGCTCACGCGGTCCTTATTGATCCGTTCGGCTTCCTTCAGGAGCGTAAAGTCCACGCCGGCGCGTTCCGCCAGCCGGTAAAACGCTTGTATGTCTTTAGGGAAGCAGAAGCCGCCAAACCCGATGCCCGCGTTCAGGAACTGCGGACCGATCCGCGGGTCCATGCCCATCGCGTTCGTGACCTCCTCCACGTTCGCGCCCAGCCGTTCGCACAGGTCCGCCAGCACATTGGCAAAGGAGATCTTCAGCGCCAGGAAGGAATTGCTGGCGTGCTTGATCAGCTCGGAACTGTTGATGGTGGTGACCACGAACTGAGGCGGCCGGTTCGTCGGACATCCCGCGGCCGCGGGCGCGTGCACCGGGCAGGCAAACTTGCGCTCCAGGATGGGCCGGTAGATTTCGCGCATTTTCTCGCCGGCCTCGGCGTTCTCCACGCCCACCACGATGCGGTCCGGGTGCAGAAAATCGAACACGGAGCTGCCTTCGCGCAAGAACTCCGGGTTCGAGACTACCTGGAATTTCGCGCCGTTTGCGCGTCCGTAGACTTCCAGCGCGCGGCGGAGTTGCTCGCCCGTGCGCACGGGAACCGTGCTCTTTTCCACCACCAGTTTGTCGCCGCGAGATTCCGAGGCAATCACGCGCGCCACGGCCTCGATGGAGGAGAGATCGGCCTCGCCGTTTTCCAGCGGCGGAGTGCCCACGCAGATGAAGATTGTCTCCGAGCCGCGCACGGCCGCGGGCAAATCGCCGGAAAACTCAATGAGGCCCGCGGCTCGCGCCCCGGCGATAAGATCCTCCAGATGAGGCTCGTAGATGGGAATGTGCCCGGCCTGAAGCGAGCGGATGCGCTCGGGGTCACTATCCACGCACGTCACGTGGTTCCCGATGGCGGCCAGGCAGCCGCCCGTCACCAGACCTACATAACCGCAGCCAACAATGGAAATGCGCATGACCTGTCTCTCTTGCCGGACGTTCTGTGCTCCGGGCGAGTTCTAATTCTCCCTGATGCGGGGGACCAAGATGAAAGATTACACCACGCGGTATGCACACTGGTAACGAGGGCGGAGCAAGATTGCAGGAAAACGCGGGGCAATTCAGAACGCGTTTCGAGGGAACGGCAGGCGCGGAGGAGAGGCGTGCGAGCTGCAGCGAGCTTTCGCCCGGAGGCGCTCAGAAACTACACGGGAAGCCTGATGCGGCGGATTCGAGCAGCAGCAGCGTGGCGCGCGTGGAGGCGACAACGTCTTCAAAAGGATAGGGCGCACGCCCGGCCAGAAAGCCAGCGAGCAGGGCGGCCATCATTTCTTTCTGCCCTTTGCCGCGAAACAAATGCCGCTTGCGTCCCGCTGGAGAGAGGAAGTTCGCG
>DATFZR010000143.1:0-3399 GCA_035314265.1 Candidatus Acidiferrales bacterium | reverse complement strand
GCGGCGTAAGCTCCCTGCCCGGGAAGCAAGGAGGGTCGCTGCGCTGGCCGGCGACCGCCTTCATTCTTCTGCAAGTGCTCGTGGGTCTTCCCCTTCTGCCGTACGCCATGCTGCACTGGCGCTCGGATAACGTGCTGCGGTTCGGATGTTTTCTGGCGGTGGCGCTGGGGGCATCCCTCTTCAAGGTGCGGTTGCCGGGGATCCAGGCGACGATGTCCGCGAATTTCCTGTTTATTCTGGTGGGGATCCTGGACCTTTCCTACCCCGAGACTCTGCTGATGGGATGCCTTGGGGGGCTGGCGCAAACGCTATGGCAGGCAAAGCCGAGACCGAGGCTGATCCAACTGCTCTTCACCTTCGCGAATCTGGCCATCTCGGTGACGGCGGCAAGCCTGGTGTTCCACAGCAGCCGGGCGCGCGGCTTTGGTCTGGAATGGCCGTTGCTGCTGGCGGCGGCCTCGACCACATACTTCGCGGTGAATACGATGTCTGTCTCCGGGATCATCGCGATAACGGAACGCCGGAATCCGCTGCTGGTTTGGAAGGAATGCTACCTCTGGTCGTTTCCCTACTACATGCTGGGGGCGCTGGTCGCCGGCGGGGTAAGCCTGTTGAACCACACGGTGGGCTGGCAGGTAGCCATTCTGGTGCTGCCCGTCGTGTATTGGATGTACCGCTCCTACCGCATGTATCTGGACCGGCTGGAAGCGGAGAAGAAACACACGGAAGAAATCGCCGACCTGCACCTGCGGACCATTGAGGCGCTGTCGCTGGCCATCGAAGCAAAGGATCACAACACCCACGCCCACTTGCGGCGAGTGCAGACCTACGCCCTGCAGATCGGGAAAGATCTGGGGCTGAATGATTCCGAACTCAACGCCATCCGCGCCGCCGCCATGCTGCACGACATCGGCAAACTGGCCGTGCCGGAGCAAATTCTTTCCAAACCAGGGCGGCTCACACCGGAAGAGTTCGACAAGATGAAGATTCACCCGGTGGTGGGCGCGGAGATTCTGGACCGCGTGCACTTCCCGTATCCCGTGGTTCCGATTGTGCGCTCGCATCACGAAAAGTGGGATGGGAGCGGGTACCCGGATGGACTGAAGGATGCCGGCATTCCCGTTGGCGCGAGAATCCTTTCTGTCGTGGATTGCTTTGATGCGTTGACCTCCGAGAGGCCCTACCGGCGGGCGATGACCGTGGAAGACGCCATGAAGTACCTGAAGATGGAAAGCGGAAAAAGCTACGACCCGAGAGTGGTGGAAGGACTCGAGCGGCGTTACCGCGAACTGGAAGAGGCCGTGAGCGTCTCGGTGAACGGGAAGAGCATGTTTGAAGTCGTCTCCAAGACGGAACGGTCGGTGGCGCCCTCCGCAGGCTACGCGGAATTGCCCAACGATGCGGAGGTGCGCACCGCTTCCTTCCTGGCCTCGATTGTTTCCGCACGGCAGGAGGCGCAGCTTCTCTTCGAGCTTGCGCAGACCCTGGGAAACTCCCTGAGCCTGCGGGAAACGCTTTCCGTGGTGGCCGTGCGGCTGAAGGAGATGATTCCGTACGATTCCATCGTCTTTTACGTCTGCCAGGGCCAGAAACTGGTTCCGAAATACCTCCACGGAGTGGACTACGACCTCTTCAGCACGCTGGAAGTTCCTTTGGGCCAGGGCATCGCCGGCTGGGTGGCTCAGATGGAAAAGCCCATTATCAACGGCAATCCGGCTGCGGAGACCCAGCACCTGGGGGATCCAAAGCGCGTCTCCGTCCTGCAGTCGGCGCTCTCCATCCCGCTGCGAGGACGTGACGGAGTGGCCGGAGTGCTCTCCCTGTACCTGCGGGCAAAGAACGGCTTCACGAAAGACAAGCTGCGCCTGCTGCTGGCGGCAAGCTCCAAGCTCGGCCTGTCTGTGGAGAACGCGCTGCAGTATGAAAAGGCCCAGGACACGGCGAGCACCGATTATCTGACCGGACTGGCCAACGCGCGCTCCATCTGCGTGCACATGGAGAAGGAAATCTCCCGCTCGCGGCGGGCGGGACATCCGCTGACGGTCTTGCTGTGCGACCTGAACGGTTTCAAGAGGGTAAACGACAATTTCGGGCACCTCACGGGCAACAGGCTCCTTCAGGAAATCGCCAAGAACCTCAAGGCTGCTTGCCGCGAATACGACCAGGTGGGCCGCCTTGGCGGAGATGAGTTTGTTTTTGTTCTGCCTGAAATCACGGCCAAGACGATGAAAGAGCTTCAGCGGCGGCTGGAGCTGGCCGTGGAAGAAGCCGGGCTCACGGTCTGCCATCAGCGGGTGGTGACCACCAGCATCGGCTGCGCCTTCCATCCTGAAGACGGCGCCACGGCGGAGGAGCTTCTCTCCGAGGCAGATCGCAGAATGTATGATTCGAAAGTGAACTACTACAAACAGCATGGAGAGACGCCGCGCCCGTCTGTGCTGGATTCCGCGCGGGCGTTCCGCAGCGGCGACGAGACTCCCACCTTCGAGTCCCCAAGATGACCGGATGGATTCCAAAGATCGGCCAGCGGCTGCTGCTGCTTGTGGCCTTGACGCTCGTTGGCGGCTTGCTGGGCGCCACACTTGTGCGCTTTGCGCCGGGATACGGAATGGACGAGCGCGAGCTTGATCCGCGTCTTTCGCCGCAGAGCCGGGAAGCGATTCGCGGAGAGCACCGCATGCACTCCGGGCTGATTTCCTATTACGGGACCTATCTGTCAAATGCAGCGCACGGGGATTTCGGCCGTTCGGAATGGCTCGAGCGCCCCATCTCCGGCCTGCTGAAGGAGCGTTTCCCCCTTACGATGCGCTCCGTGGTCCTTGGACTCCTGACGGCATGGGCCGCCGCACTTTTTCTGTCGCTGGCCGCATTGTTCTCCCGCGGCTGGCTCGTTGACCTGGCAGGCACGCTGTCGAGCGGGCTCCTGATTGCGCTGCCCGGCGCGGTGGTGGCGCTGCTGGCCATGTACCTTCGCGCTCCGGTTTTCGTGGCCATTGGCGTGGTCACTTTCCCCAAGGTGTACCGCTATCTGCGCAACCTGCTGCTGCATGCGTACGAGCAGCCTTATGTGCTGGCGGCTCGGGCGCGGGGCATCGGCCAGACGCGCCTGCTGTTCAGGCATGTGCTTCCGCTGGCTGCGCCTCCGGTGGCCGCCCTCCTTGGCGTTTCTATCAGCATGGCCTTCGGAGCGGCAATTCCGGTGGAGGCCCTCTGCGACTCCCCCGGGATCGGCCAGTTGGCGTGGCTTGCGGCATTAAACCGGGATTTGCCCCTGATCGTGAATCTCACCCTGATCGTCACGCTGGTCACCGTAGCCGCAAACTCCGCCGCGGATCTCCTGCACCAGAGGGCACAGTGAGCGCAAAGAGAATCCTGCGCGCGGTCTCCGGGTGCATCCTG
>DATFZR010000142.1:0-4435 GCA_035314265.1 Candidatus Acidiferrales bacterium | reverse complement strand
TTAAAGCTGCGAACACGCGCGCTGGCCCTGCGCCGAGCGGCCCCGGCCCCCGCCAGCCAGGCGAATTCAGGCGCCGCACAATTCGAGATCGATTGCGACGTCGCCGGCCGGCGCGAGACGATCCCCGCCCGCGCCGTGGTGTTAGCCACGCCGGCCCGCGCCTCAGCTTCCCTGCTCGCTCCCGTAGCCCCCGCCGCCGCCTTCCTCGCCGGAATCGAATACGCCCCGGTAGCCGTGGTAGGTGGCAGTTACGCCAGCGAACATTTGAAGCGGCCCCTCAATGGATTCGGCTTCCTGGCCCCGCGCACGGAAGGCACGCGAGTGCTCGGCACCGTGTGGAATTCCTCCCTGTTTCCCGGCCGCGCTCCGGAAGACCAGGTGATGCTCACCAGCTTCGTCGGCGGCGCCACCGACCCCGCCGCCGCCAGCCTGCCCGAAGGGCCTCTCTACCAGACCGTCGAATCCGAACTGCGCCGCATCCTGGGCATTTTCTTCTCGCCAAAGATCCGGTTCGCGCAGCGCTGGCCCCAGGCCATTCCCCAGTACAACCTCGGCCATGCGGAATTGATTCGCCGCGTGCGCGCGGCGCTCGTGCAAACGCCGGGCGTCTTCCTCGCGGGCAACTACCTGGACGGCCCATCGGTAGGCGCATGCGTCGAAACGGCAAACCGCGTAGCGGAGCAGGCGGCAGCGTTTCTGTCGGCTCCATTGACGGCTCCCTAGGCGGCGCCTGCGCTACGCATCAATGTTGCCCCCGTGCGGGAACTATTTGCGGCTCCCTACGTCTTAACAGGCAGGGGGAGGCATCCGTGGACGCCCTGCTGCAAGACCTTCGCTACGCATACCGGCAAACCAGAAAAAATCCTGGCGTGACGCTGGCCGTGGCGCTCGTTCTCGCGCTGGGCATTGCGGCGAATGCCGTCACTTTCACTGTCCTCAAAGCCACCCTCCTCCGCCCCCTGCCCTACTTCGAGCCCAACCGCTTGGTGCAGCTCTGGGAGACCCGCACCGAGGCTTCCTTCAGCCGCATGGAATTCTCCTACCCCGATTTTGCCGACTACCAGGCGCAGAACCAGGTATTTGAAGCCCTGGGAGGCTACTCGACCGGCGGCGCGACCTTCCTCGGTCCGCAGGGCGCCGAAATGGTGGACGTAACGGTTTGCAGCGGCAACTTCTTCGACGTGCTCCGCGTGCGGCCCGCCATGGGACGCGCGTTCCAGCCCGGAGAGGAAAGCCCCAAGGCCGAACGCGTCATCCTGCTCACCTATGCCGGATGGCAGCGCCGCTTTGGAGGCGACCCGGACATCGTCGGGAAAAAAGCGGTGTTGAACGACGAGCCGCGGCAGATCGTCGGCGTTCTGCCTCGCGACTTCCAATTTGCTCCCAGCCAGTCGGCGGAGTTCTGGGTGCCCTACCGCATTCAGGGATGGCGCGAGCGCCGCAACGCCCATTGGATGTTCCCGGTCGGACGCCTCAAGCCCGGAGTCACCGCGGCGCAGGCGCAGGCCGCCCTCTCCACCCTGGCGCGGCAGCTCGGCCAGCAATACCCGGAATCGAACGTGAACGTGGGGGTGCAGGTCGTTCCTCTCCGCGAGCAGATTGTGGGGCCGGTGCGGCCCGTACTGTTGTTGCTGATGGCCGCGGTCGGATGCTTTCTCCTGATTACCTGCGGAAACCTGGCAGGGCTGCTGCTCAGCCAGGCCGTGGGACGCCAAAAAGAAATGGCCGTGCGCCTCTCCATGGGCGCCAGCCGCTGGCGGATTGTGCGCCAATTGCTCACGGAGAGCTGCGCCCTGTCACTGGCCGGCGGGCTGGCCGGTGTTGCACTCAGCTTCTGGCTGCTGCCGGCCGCGCTCGCGAGCGTGCCGAAAGAGGCCCTCCTCTCCATGCCTGCGTGGCAGGACCTGCACGTGGATTGGGGTTTTCTGTCCGTCGCGCTGGGCCTCGCCCTGGCCGCCGGGGCGCTGTTTGGATTGGCGCCCGCGCTGATTGCCTTCCGTCCGCAGTTGCGCGCCGCGCTCGCGGAAACGGGGCGCTCTTCCGGGGGCCTGGAGCGCCACCGGCTCCGCAATACCCTGGTGGTTGTGGAGATTGCCCTGGCCATTGTGCTGCTGCATGCCGGCGGCCTGATGCTGAAAAGCCTGTCGCTCGTGATGCGCGCCGATCCCGGATTCCAAACGGAAAATCTGCTCACCCTGGGCGTATCCTTGCCCGGCAAGAAATACCCCAAGGATGAGGACGCCGTTAACTTCCATCGGCGGCTCATGGAGAAACTGGCAGCGCTGCCCGGCGTGCGCGGCGTGGGCTCTACCACCACGCTTCCCCTCACGGGAGGCCGCAATACTTCGCGCATGGTGCGCGAGGGCCACCGCAGCGCCGGCGGAGCCGAAGAGGTGGAAGCAAACAGCCGCGACGTCAGCACCGGCTACTTTCGCGTGATGGGCGTTCCCCTGCGCGCCGGCCGATTCCTCGATCAACGCGACGTGGCAGGCGCCGCCCGCGTGGCCGTGATCAACCAGACCCTGGCCGGCAAACTGTTCCCCGGTGAAGATCCTGTGGGGAAACGCATAGACTTTACATACACGCCTGAGCCGAGCCTGCGGGAGATCGTAGGCGTCGTGGGGGACGAAAATGCCACGGCGCTCGACGCGGCGCCTAATGCGGCGATTTACACTTCCTTTGCGCAGTCGCCCGATTTGTTTTTCAACGTGGTGGTCCGCACCGGGCAGGCGACGGAGAGCATTGCGCCGGCCGTCGAACGCGTGATCCGCGAAATGGACCCCGCCGTGCCCGTATTTGAAGTGCAGACCATGGAGGAGATCATCGCGCAGTCACCCTCGATATTCCTGCGGCGCTCGCCCGCCTACCTGATCGCCGCATTCGGCGCGGTCGGCCTGCTGCTGGCCGCGGTGGGCCTCTACAGCCTGCTCTCCTACGCGGTAGCGCAGCGCAGGCGCGAGCTGGGAATCCGCATGGCCCTGGGCGCGCAGAGGAGCAACGTTCTAGGCCTGATCGTAGGCGGCGGCATGAAGCTGGCCCTCACAGGGATCGGGCTGGGAGCGCTCTGCGCGATGGCCGCCGGCCGGCTCCTGGCCACTTTTCTATTCCACGTCCGTCCAGGCGATCCCAGCACGGTAATTGGCGTCTGCCTCCTCCTCCTGCTGGTAGCCCTAGCCGCCTCCAGCCAGCCAGCCCTCCGCGCCGCCGCAGTAGACCCCATCCAAGCCCTGCGCGAAGAGTAAGAGACCGGTAGCCACGGTCAGCGCCTTCCTGACCGTGGGCCTGAAAACCCAAATCAACCCAGTCGCCCCCATCAACGCACCCACCCGGTAGCCACGGTCAGCGCCTTCCTGACCGTGGGTCTGAAATCCCAAATCAACCCAGTCGCCCCCATCAACGCACTCACCCGGTAGCCACGGTCAGCGCCTTCCTGACCGTGGGCTTTCCACTCATTGGCAATGAAGCACCCCCATTGCCGGAAAACGCTCGCCGTGGCGCTTCCCGGCGTTATTCTCCGGCCATGTCGAATGTGCGGCGGCTGCAAACGAGCGACCGCATTTTCTTCGTCACCGTCAATGTGCATCGGGGAATTGCGCCTTTCGCCGATGGTGAATTCCCGACACTGATTAGCACGCTTGAGGAATCGAGGCGTCGCCTGGGCTTCTCACTTTTTGGGTACGTTTTGATGCCCGATCACTGGCACGCACTGCTATTTCCCTGCCAGCCTGTCACCATCTCGCAAGTGATTCACGACGTGAAAAAAGTCTCGGCACGCCGGCTCAACCGGGCGCGCAAATCCTCCGGGACCTTCTGGCAGCGCCAGTTCTGGGATCGTTTCGTGCGCCATAGGAGAGAATTTTGGGAGCGCATGGAATATATGCACCTCAATCCGGTGGCTCGGGGACTCGTGCAATCGCCTGCCGAATGGCGCTGGTCGAGTTACACGCACATCATGGCGGGCGGAAAAGGCGGCGCCGAATCTCCCATCACCATCGATGAGGCATATCTGACCGATGACTACCGTGCCTGACTCAAACACCGGTAGCCACGGTCAGCGCCTTCCTGACCGTGGGTCTGAAATCCCCGCGCCATTCAGCTCGCATCCAATTCCAATCCGGTCAAAAATGCCGTGGTCCCGCACCGCCCCCGCATCCGTGTGCTATCCTCGCCTAATGCCCGACGCGCCAAAAACCCGCCGCCAAATGCTCGAGGAATTCCTGGCCGCGAATCCCCATGACGCCTTCGCGCGCTATGGCCTGGCGCTCGAATGTGCCAACGCGGGTGAAAGCGCCGCCGCCGAAGACCACTTCCGCCAGTTGGTCTCCGCCCACCCCGAATACGTGCCGGGCTACTACCACTACGGGCAACTACAGGCGCGGATAGGGCGCCGCGAAGACGCGCAGAAAACGTTCCGCGCCGGCGTCTCTGCCGCGCA
>DATFZR010000141.1:0-5684 GCA_035314265.1 Candidatus Acidiferrales bacterium | reverse complement strand
GCCGTGGGCTGGCCGAAGTCGGCCACGTTCCGCACCGTGGATGTCGTGGGCCTGGATGTACTCACCCATGTAGTGCGCAACATTTACGAAACGGCGGCGCACGACGAGATGCGCGAGCTCTACCGCGTGCCCACGCTCCTCGAAGAAATGATGAAGCGCGGCTGGCTGGGCGATAAGACCGGCGGCGGCTTCTACAAGCGCGTGAAGGGGGAAGGGAAGGAAATCCTCTCGCTCGACTGGAAGACGATGCAGTACCGGCCGCGGCTGAAGGCCAAGTTCGGCTCGATCGAGGCGGCCAAGGGAATTGAAGACACGCGCGAACGGCTGCGCGAGCTGCTCGCTCCCGCGCTCGCGGGACGCGATGGCGACAAGGGCGCGCGCTTCCTGTGGCGCTCCGTTTCCGAAATGTGCCTCTACGCCGCGCGGCGCGTTCCGGAGATTGCGGACCATGTGGCGGACGTGGACGACGCCATGCGTTGGGGCTTCGCCTGGGAGATGGGCCCGTTTGAAATCTGGGATGCCGTGGGCGTCGAGAAGATGGCGGCACGGCTTGAGCAGGAGAAGCGGCCGCTTCCGCCGCTCGTCACGGAGATGCTCGCCTCCGGCCGCAAGTCCTTCTACCGCTCCGAGGCGGGCCGCACGTTCTATTTCGACCAGGCCTCGAAAAGCGAGCGCGAGCAGGCGCCGCCGCAGGGCGTGATCGTGCTCGACCGGCTGCGCGCCGCGGGGCGCGTGGTGGAGAAAAACGCGGGCGCCAGCCTCGTGGACCTGGGCGACGGCGTGGTCTGCTGCGAATTTCACTCCAAGATGAATTCCATCGGCGCAGACACCGTGCAGATGCTTCACGCCGGCCTGAAGCGTCTGAAGACCGATTTCGAAGCCATGGTCGTCGCCAATCAAGCCGTGAATTTTTGCGTGGGCGCGAACCTGATGATGGTTCTGATGCTCGCGCAGGAGCAGGAGTGGGACGAGGTGCACCTGGCCGTCCGGCAGTTCCAGCAGGTGAACCTCGCGCTGAAGCACGCGCCCAAGCCCGTGGTGGCCGCGCCGTTCGGACTCTCGCTCGGCGGCGGTTGCGAGATTCCGATGCACGCCGCGCGCGTCCAGGCCGCCGCGGAAACCTACATCGGCCTCGTGGAAGTGGGCGTGGGGTTGATTCCCGGCGGCGGCGGCACAAAGGAAATGGTCGTTCGTGCGAACGAGCACGCGCGCAGCGTGAATCCTGCGGGCGGCGAAGGTTCCGACCTGGACCTGTTTCACGCGCTCAAGCCCGCGTTCGAGCAGATTGCCATGGCCAAAGTGGCCACCAGCGCCGAAGAGGCGCGCGGGTTCGGCTATCTGCGTCCGAGCGACACCATCAGCATGAATAAGGACCGCCAGGTGGCAGACGCGAAGGCGCTGGCGCTGGAGTTGGTTCGCGAGGGCTACCGCCCCACGCACGCCCCGCCCACCGTGCCGTCTATCCGCGTGCTCGGCGAGCAGTTCCTCGCCGGAGCGAAGCTGGCCATCCACATGATGCTCCGCGGCGCGTTCATCTCTGAATACGACGCCCTCGTCGGCCGCAAGGTCGCGGGCATCCTGGCCGGCGGCCCGCTCTCCGCCCCGCAGCTCGTCAGCGAGCAGTATCTGCTCGACCTCGAGCGCGAAGCCTTCGTCAGCCTCTGCGGCGAGAAAAAGACCCAGGAGCGCATGGCCCACACGCTGAAGACCGGCAAGCCCCTGAGGAATTAGCCCAAGACTTGCATGAGCGTGGCAACACATCTCGGCATCCGGCTGGCGGAATACGATCGCCGCATACGCACGTTCATCCCCTACTACGAGGAAATGCTGGATGCCGCCGCGGCGCTGGTTGCTCCGCGCGCGGCCATGATTCTCGACCTGGGCATCGGCACGGGCGCTCTCTCTGAGCGCTGCCTTGCCGTGGCGAAGAGGGCGCGCGTCACCGGCGTGGACAGCGATGCGGAAATCCTGCGGATGGCCGCCCGGCGGCTGGGCCGCCGCGCGCAACTCATCCACGGCCGCTACGAGGCCGTGGAGTTCCCCCGCGCGGACGCGGTGGTCGCGTCGCTCGCGCTGCATCACATCGCCACGAAGGCTCGAAAGCTGGCCGTGTACCGGCGGATTTACCGCGCGCTTCGTCCCGGCGGCGTCTTCATCAGCGCAGACTGCACCACGGCGAAAGACGCGTCACTCAGAAAGCAGCAGGAGCGCGTCTGGCGCGAGCACGTGCGCCGCAGCTACTCAAACACCCAGGCAAGCGCCTGCTTGAGAGCGTGGGGCCGCGAGGATTTCTACATGCCGCTGGGCGCCGAGCTGCGCATGCTGGAGGCCTGCGGCTTTCGCCCGGAAGTGGCCTGGCGGCGAGGCATGTTCGCCGTGGTGGCCGCGCGAAAAGCTAAGTGACGCGCGACGGCCGTGTGCTATGCGCCGTACCGGCCGTGTCTCAAGCGCCCGCCTTTCCGGAGCCGTTGCTTCCGAGTGGTTGGCCATCGCTGCTCGATTGAGCGGTCACTTCGAGGTTCTACCACGGCGGAATAGGCGCCGGTCCCACTTCACCGCGCGCGGGTCCGAAGCCTATGTGGGCGCGATGAATGCCCTGCTCGTCTGGTGGATGAACCACGGCACAAGGGAGACGGCGGAAGAGTCGCCGCTTGCGGAAGCGGAAGGCGCTCTGTTGAAGAAGGCAGGCCTAGTTCGCGCTGGCAGCTTCCAGGTAACCGATCTTCAGCGCGCCACTCACTTCCACCAGCGCCATCCAAAGGTCGAATGAATCGTTGAACTGGATCACCATCCACTGGCGAAAGTTCGCCTTGGTGATTTCCGCGGGCAGCGCGTGCGTCGGCGGGCTGTTCTCGTCCACCTCAAGGTCTTCCAACTCGCAACTGTTGCTGTCGAGTTCGAACTCCGCCGGAGCGGGCTGCTTCCCCTGCCCCTCGCGCACGATCGTTTCCAATTGCTTTGCGGATATGGCGCTCTCGAGCCACGGCGCAAGAAGCGAACGCGCCGCGTCAAATTCCCCGCGGATGATCTTCTCCGCGAACTGATCTCCAACTTCCTGAAAGGCTTTTTCCATGTCTATGTGTCCCTCGATGATTTTCCGCTAAGTCACGCCGCGGAGCAATTCCGGTTTTGGCCGTCGGTGCGGGGGACATTATGACTTACATCAGGATTCAGCGGGAAATGGAAGTAGAGCGGCCCCGTAGCGAGGGGGTCCCCACCAGGGGCGGCGAGGTTCGGCCCGCCGGCGGCAGGCCGCCGGGCGCCCACGGGATGCTACTTCGTGTGCCAGGAGACGCTTAGGACGTTGCCGTCCGGATCCTTGAACCAGGCGATTCTGTCGCCGCCGGGAGCCGTCCAGATGCCCCGCTCGCGGTCCTGTACAAACGGGTACTTCTCGAATTCCACGCCGCGTTTGGTGAGCCAGGCCACTCGCCATCCTGATGGACCAGTTGAAGGCCGCCCGCTCCGTCCCGCTGCAATTACCTTTTCCCGCGGATCCGAGAGGGCTCCGCGTAGCCCGTGCCCTGGAGACAAATCCCGCCGAGCGGTTTTCGCTCGAACGTCTCAGCCGCGGCTCTGGCGCCAGCAAACGCACCATCGAGCGCATCTTTCTCGCCGAGACGCGCATGAGCTTCCGCCAGTGGCGCCAGCAGGCCCGCCTGCTGCACGCCATGCAGCGGCTGGCTGCGGGGGAGAAGGTCACCGGCGCCGCTTTGGACGCGGGCTACAGCAGCCCCAGCGCCTTCATTTCCATGTTCAAAAAGCAACTAGGCGCCACCCCCGCGCGCTACTTCAAAATCTGAGCAGCGCCCGCGGCCGCGCGTACTGCCGTGGCAGTTCTCCGCGAACCTCCGCGCCCTCCGCGCGCCTCCGCGTTATCTTCTTCCTCTCTCTTCTCCCTCCACGGAAACCTTTTGCACCGCGCATACGTCGTGTATGCTCGGACGTTTTGATAGGGGGTTGCCCATGCAGCAAATGCGAATGCGCCGTGGCCTGTCTGCTCTGGCAGGCGGCACGCTTCTTTTCGTCGCCGTCATCACCGCCCTGCACCTTGCCGCGCGGCGCGCCGGCGCAGACGAGCCGCGCTACTTTGCCATCAAGAATGTGAAGATCGTGCCCGTCTCCGGCCCGGCAGTGGAAGGCGCGACCGTGGTGATCGCGAAGGGATTGATCACCGCCGCAGGCAAAGACGCCGCCGTCCCTGCCGAAGCCTGGGTAATCGATGGAAAAGGTCTCACCGTCTACCCCGGTCTCGTGGACGCGCTCTCCGACGCCGGAGTGGCTGGCCAGGAGTCCGCTGGAGAAGCCGCTGGCGGCCGTGGCCGCGCCCGCGGACCGGTGACGCCGGAAATGCTCTCCAAGGGCCCGCAGGACCGTCCCGCATCCACGCCGTGGGTGGATGCAGCCGATGATTTGAAGGCCGACGACAAGAAAATCGAGACGTGGCGCACAGGTGGTTTCACCACAGCGCTCTCCGCACCGAAGGCAGGAATCTTCCCCGGCCAGGGCGCGGTGATCGATCTGGCCGGACCGCGGCCGGGCGACCTGGTGGTAAAGCCCGCCGCTACCGTGCAGGTCACGCTGATCTCGCCCGGCGGTTTCTTCGGTTTTCCCGGGTCGCTGATGGGCACCATCGCCTACATCAGGCAGGTGTATCTGGATGAGGACCAGGATCTCCAGGCCCAGCGCATTTATGGCGCCAATCCGCGTGCGAACGAACGGCCGGACTACGACCGCGTGCTGCGCGCGCTGGAGGCCGCGGGACGCGCCGGAGAGCCCGTGCTGATTCCGGCGAACACCGCGCCGCAGTTGCTGCGCGGGATGTGGCTGGCAGACAAGATCAAGACGCGTCCTTTTCTATACGGCGCGCAACAGGGTTACGCCGTGGCCGATGCGCTCGCGGCCAAGAAGGCCGTGGTGCTCGTGAACGCGAAGTGGCCGGAAAAAGAAAAAGACGCGGACCCTGAAGCCGAGGAATCCCTGCGGACCCTGCGCTTCCGCGACCGTGCGCCCGGAACTCCCGCCGCGCTGGCCAAAGCGGGCGTCACCTTCGCCTTCTACGATGGCGGGCTCGCCGGGCCGAAAGACATGCTCAAGAACGTGAAGAAGGCGATTGACGCGGGGTTGGCGCCAGAGGCGGCGCTCCGCGCTCTCACCCTTTCTACGGCGGAGATTTACGGCGTTGCCGACCGTTTGGGCAGCATCGAGACCGGAAAGATCGCCAACCTGGTGGTAACGGACGGCGACATTTTCTCCGACAAGACGAAAATCAAATTCGTCTTCGTGGACGGACGCAAGTTCGAAATCAAGGAAGCGGAGAAGCCCAAGGAAGCGCCCAAAGGCGATCTGACCGGCAAGTGGGCGATCACATTCTCCATGCAGGGCACGCCGGCACAGGCCACGCTGGACCTGACCATGGCGCCCGGGGGCTCGGTGACCGGCACGGTCACGCATCCGTTCGGCACGTCTCCGATCACGACGGGCTATCTCAGTGGGAATTCCTTCTCGGTGACCATTAGCGTGAATGCCGGTGACGGGGCGCAGGAATTCACGTTCTCCGGCACGATCGAGGGCAACACCATCAAGGGCACCACAAACGGTCATGGATTCTCCACGGAGTTCACCGGCACCCGTCCCGGCAGCATGAACACAGCAGCGGCGGGCTCGCAGGAGGACGACCGTGA
>DATFZR010000140.1:0-3969 GCA_035314265.1 Candidatus Acidiferrales bacterium | reverse complement strand
CCACCGCCCGAGCCGGAACGACCGCCGCCAGGTCCTCCGCCCGTTCCGCCGCCTCCTCCGCCACCCGGTCCGCCGCCACCAGGCCCACCGCCGCCCGGATTTCGCGCGCCTTGCGAGGCCATAATCAACTGCAGCAATTTCTGCGGATCGTCGAACCACGACTTCATTTGCGTAGCGTCGGCGCCCAGCGCTTTGGCCGTCATCTGCACGGCGGTTCTTACACCGGCCATCGCGGGGTCTTCGCGCACAAACCGCACTTCGTTCACGCGGATTCCCGGATCGCCTTCGAGCGCCGTGCGCAACTGTTCCGCCAGCGCGCCCATCGTTCCCGCGGAGCCTCCCGCGCCCGATGGGAACGCGCGGATAAACCGCGCCAGCGTGGCCTGCGTGCAGGAAGCCGTAAACATGATGCTGGCGATGCCCGCGCCGGAAATCAGCCTCGCGAAGCTCTTTTCCGCCGCCGCCGATTCCAGCGGCACGCCATCCAGATGCAACTGGTCGCCGTGCGCACCCAGCAGCAGGCTCCCGCCGCCCTGCCCGTGGAGCACGGACCGCAATTCCTGCCAGGTAATTTCAAATTGAGCTGCGGTGCGCGCGTGCCCGAATTCGTACAGCCGCGCAAACTTCAACAGAATATTCAAGCTGCGCACAAAGGCGCGCGCTGCTGCGGTTTTAGCGTCCGAGGTCATGCTTCCCTGGCCATTCCCGTCGGGAGTTGTGCCGGTCCGGCTACGTTAACGCCATTGCTTCCGCTACGCAATCATCCCCCCGCTCTCCTGTGGCTTATTCGCAACTGGAAAAGCGCAGGAAGCCGCCGGCCGGCATTTGTTATCATCCCACAACAGCCGCATCAGCCAGCGTAGCGGTGCCTTGCGGCGCTCGCCGCCACAAATGAGCCAGACGCCATCCCCCGTGCCCGCCCCCGGAGCGCCCACAGCCGGGCCGTCTACGACCCCTGCGGTAACGCCCCCCTCTACGGTATCAACGTCCCCGGCGGCGCCCTCATCACCGGCAAACCAGCCGTCCCCCGTGCGTCCCCTGTGGCACGCCGCGTCCTTTCTCGTGGTGCTCTACGTGGGCTGGATGTTGCTCGCCGGAGTCTTCCATCCCCGGCTGGCCTGGTTTGCCAGCCCCGGTTTTCACCTGAGACCCGTTCTCCTCTACCTGTGCCTCGACGGCTTCGCGTTGGCTTTGAGCGCCGCCTACCTGTGCGGCCTGGATGGCCAGAGCTTTCGCGCCCTGGGATTGTGGTTTCACCGGGGATGGTTCCGGCAGATCACCCTCGGCACGGCATGGGGCGCAGGAGTCATCTCCGGCACGGTTCTGCTGCTGATCGTCGCGCACGCCGCGGCCATCCCATTGCCGAATGTTCATCCTCTGCCCCACTTCCTTTCTCTCCTGGTTTTCCTGCTGCTGGCCGCCACCTTCGAGGAGCTGACCTTCCGCGGCTACCTGTTTCAGCGCGCGTCGGACGCGCTCGGCACGGTGTTTGCCGTGCTCCTCACCAGCCTGCTCTTTGGACTCGCCCACTACGGCAATCCAGAAGCCACGTCGCTTTCTACGCTCAATACCGTGCTCGCCGGGGTGCTTTTGGCGGTCGCGCGCTTCCGCAGCCGCGCCCTCTGGATGCCGATCGGCCTCCATTTCAGTTGGAATTTCTTTCTTGGCCCGGTCTTTTCGTTTCCGGTGAGCGGCTTCACATTCGGGATGGAATCATTGGCCTCGTCTTCCACGGCCCCCGTGTGGTTCACGGGCGGTGCCTACGGCCCAGAGGGAGGAGCCGCCCTCACGGCCATCCTCGCCGGGGGTATCCTCCTGGCTATGCGTCTGCCGGCACCCGTGGCTTCCCTCGGGGCGGGTTCAGGAGTAGACTAGCCTGGTTAGAGGGGGCAAGGAGTCAGTCCGATGGCTCGTGCCGCATGTTTGGCTCTGGTTGTCATCCTGGGGACAACCCCGGATGTATCGCAACTGTTCCGCTTCGGCTTCCAGCAAGGCCAGCCAGCGGACCCGGAGAAGAGCGCCCCCCAGGGAACCCTTCCCCCCGCCTCTGATACGGACGCAGGCAAACAATCGTCCTCTTCTCCCTCGTCTTCTTCCGCCATTTCGCGCGGTGAACGCATGTCCGACGGCATGCGCATCGCCATCATTCGCGCCATCTCCGGAGAATTCGTCCGCGCGCAAATCCCGCTACCCGGCGGAAAGCAGGGACTCCACATTCCCGCCAACCAGCCCTTCGTTCAGCCGGTAGACAAGGCGTCGCCCGACATGCCGGACAGTCCGCATGTTTTCCTGGTCACGCGCGCCCCGGTCATTCACCCGGGAGATCACGTCCAGATCACCCGCATTGAATTCCGCGAAAAGAGCATCGTTCTGGACATCAACGGCGGCGGAGTGCAGAAATTCCACATCCGCGACCATCTCCAGCTCGGCTTGGGCGGAACGATTCCCGTGGGCAGCGGGAGCCAGCCAGGCGCCCCGAATGCCGAGGGCTCCGGCTCCACTCTTTACATCGACTTTGGACGCAAGCTGCCCGAGATCACCCCGGATGAGCTCAAGCTTCGCCTGGCCCCCATCCTCGACTTCAGCCGCGAACGCAGCGCCAACGTGCAATACGCGGAGACCCTGCCGCCCGAATTTCAGCAGGCCATCAAAGACCGCATGGCCGCCGTGGGCATGGATCACGATATGGTGCTCGCCGCCATGGGCCGCCCCGACCGCAAGGTTCGCGAGCGCGATGCCGACGGCAACGATACCGAAGACTGGATCTACGGCAATCCGCCTGAGAGGACGATCTTCGTCACCTTCATCGGCGAAAAGGTAACCCGCGTCCGCCAGTTCCCCTGAGTCTTGCAGCCCGCCTCTTTGGAGGCGGCTCGCTCCGGTCTTTCCAGCTTCCGCCTTTCCATTCGGGCGTTGCGCACGGAACCACCTGGCGGCTGTGGCGCCGGTAAACGCGGAAATCCGCGTCGGTCGTCAGGAGAATGGGATTGGCAAGCGTTTCCGTCATGCGCACCAGGCAGGCATCGGCTAGGCTCATCGGAACGTCGGAATACTTTTCGATGAGCCTCATGACCGGCTCAACGTGCGCGGCCAGTTCGAAGTTCACCGAGAGGGCCCGGCGGCGAAAGAGAGCCGTGAGGCTGGGTGCGCCGCGCCCCCCAATCAGGTGGAAGGCTTCGGATAGAGCGGCTTCACACGTGGACCATGGCGGCGGCAATTCGGAGGCCTGGGCGACGGCCCATTCGTGGTGCGTGTCGCGGCCGCTGAGCAGCGCGATCACGAAACCCGCATCAACGAGGACGTTTTTGGCCATAACCCGTGGCCCGCAAATGCTCCTTCTTGCGCGCAGCCAAGCCGGCCGGCAGGCCTTCCACCGATCCGATGAGATCGGCGATGGCATCGAGCGACGCCGCGCGGCGGCGCTTGCGAGGCGCGCGCTCCAGCCGCTCGCGAACCACGTCGGACTTCGAGATCCCGCGCCCGCGCGATTCTGCGTCGATATCTGCCACGAGCGGCTCGGGCAATCGCACGGTCAAGGTCCTCATGAAAGTGATTGTATTACGTTACTGGCAGGCCTGCAAGACAAGCCGGCCGGCGGTAGTGTCTCAGTTTGAATTTTCATTCGTTTTTGCCGTTGATGAGTCCGCCCGCGTAACCGACAATAGCGAATGTAATGTTGAGAAACACACTCGCCACTATCTTGCCGATCAATAGAAAGTCTGCCGCGATGAACAAAGCTAAGGCAAGAATCAGCGTGCTCATAGAGTAGCGGCCCCATCCGGGCGTCTTTGTCGCAAATATGCCGATGATCGCCGCGATACCGAGGGCTGTGAGGCAAATCAGTTCAACGTTTTCATTTGTCATCTACGCAATCCTCTCTTTGCTATTGTAAGGGCCGCGCTTCGCTGGTTTCGGCATGTAATTGTCTGCCATCGTAACGATCTCTTCAAGGCTCCAAACGTGGTCGCT
>DATFZR010000139.1:0-6723 GCA_035314265.1 Candidatus Acidiferrales bacterium | reverse complement strand
TCGATTCCAGGAAACTGGCGATGCGTTCGCGGAACTCGCGCACTCCGACTTTGATTGGGGTCATAACGGTACTCCCGGACTGAGTGTACACCTATGTGTACGCACGCGCAAACGTTTCTACGGCGCGGTAGGCTGCTTCCGATCCTAGAGCAACGCCCGCAGGTTCGTCTTGGCGAGATCCAGGATTTCATCGCCTCTGTGGTTGAGCATGGCCTTGACCAGGTAGACGCCGAAGCCTTTGGCTTGCTCGAAATCAATCGTGGGAGGCATGGAAAGCTCCTGTTTGGCGACTTTGACGCTGACCAGTGCGGGGCCGGGATGAGCGAGCGCCGCGCGGAGGACATTTTCCAGGTCGCCCGGGTCGTCCACGTTCCGGCCGAAGATGCCGCAGGCGTCGGCTAACTTGGCGAAGTCCGGATTCACCAGGTCGGTGCCGAAGCTGATGATTCCCACTGCCTTCATTTCGAGCTCCACGAAGCTGAGCACGTCGTTTTGATAGACGATCACCTTTACGGGCGCTTTGAGCTGCTGCAGGGTGAGCAGCTCGCCCATCAGCATCGAAAGCCCGCCGTCGCCGGAAAGCGAGACGACCTGCCGGCCGGGAAATGTGACTTGTGCGCCGATCGCTTGCGGCAGGGCGTTGGCCATCGAGCCGTGATTGAAGGAGCCCAGCAGGCGGCGCTTGCCGTTCATGGTGAAGTAGCGAGCGGCCCACACGGTTGGCGTTCCCACGTCGCAGGTAAAAATCGCGTCGTCCGCGGCCAGGCGGTTGAGAACCGCGCTCAGGTGCTGCGGGTGAATCAGCTTTTTGCCGGGCTCGCCGCCGGCCAGATCGTCCAGTCCTTTACGGGCCTTTTTGTAATGCGCCTGGGCCTCTTCCAGGTGGGCGGCGTCCGCCTTCTGCTGGACGAGCGGCAGGAGGGCGCGCAGCGTATCCCGCACGGAGCCAACCAGGCCGAGATCCACAGCGGTCCTGCGGCCGATCTGCTCGCCGCGCGAGTCCACCTGAATCACCTTCGCATGCGTGGGATAGAACTGCGTGTAGGGAAAGTCGGTGCCCAGCATGAGCAGCAGGTCGCAGTGCTCCATGGCGTAGTGGCCGGAGGTGAAGCCGAGCAGGCCCGTCATGCCGACGCTGTAGGGATTGTCGTACTCGATGAATTCCTTGCCGCGGAGGGCGTGGACGACGGGCGCCTTGAGCTTCTGCGCGGCTTCAAGCAGCTCCGCGTGGGAGCCGGCGCAGCCCGCGCCTCCGAAGATGGTGACCTTGGTTGCCGCGTTGAGCATGGCGGCCGCGCGTTTGAGCAGGGCGGGCTCCGGGCTCGAGACGGGCTGCATGGAATCGAGCGTCAACGCGATGCGCCGCCCGGTGGCTTCCTGGAGCGCCATGTCGCCCGAGATTATGATTACGGAAACGCCGCGATTGGCGATGGCGCTCCGGATGGCGATGTCGAGCACGCGGGGCATCTGGCTGGGATGCGAGATGAATTCGCAGTAGTGGCTGCAATCCTTGAAAATGTGATCGGGCTTGGTCTCCTGGAAATAGTTGCTGCCGATTTCCTTGCTGGGAATCTGCGCGGCAATCGCCAGCACCGGCACGCGATTGCGATGGCAATCGTAGAGGCCGTTGATCAGGTGCGTGTTGCCCGGCCCGCAACTGCCCGCGCAGACGGCGAGATTGCCGGTCAGGTGCGCCTCCGCGCCGGCCGCAAATGCGGCCGCCTCTTCATTGCGCATGTGAACCCATTCAACCGCCTTATGCGTGCGAATCGCATCCGTGATGCCGTTGAGCGAGTCGCCGGGAACTCCGTAAACGCGCTTCACGCCGATGGATTCGAGCGTGTCTACAATCATGTTGGATATTTTCGATGTCGCCATGTCCGCTCCTTGTGCGTGAAGGCGGGCGCCTTCACGTTCATCCGGGATGAATGCATCGTTCTGGAGGTTTCACGTGATACTCGCAACCAGTCTTAGGAATGACTTTCGAAGTATGAACGCCGGGTGAAAACGGCATACGCCGACGATGGCGTTATCTTACGCGCGGATTTGGGAAGTGGCGAGTGACGAGCGACGAGTGGCGAGCCGAGAGGGAGAAAAGAAGAAACGCGATGGCGACGGCAAGATTCACCAGAAGCGACTGCGCCAGTGCGCCCCCGCCCATCAGGCAGAGGGGCTTTCCCGGCTGCCGCCTGGTCTCGGGACGCACAAAACACGTGGCCCTTCGGTTGCGCTCAGGGTCAGCATCCTTGTCGGATGCGGAGAAAAGCAGGTCGAAGATTCAGGAAAAATCCCCAAGTGCGCGACCGGCCCATGGGCACGCGGCGCTACGTTGGAAGTGGCGGATGGCGAGAAGAAATACCGTTCGCTTGTTTATGGGGATCAATATCGCTTTTACTGGCAGGATCCGTCGTCGGAGAATTGTCCGTTTGCCGCCATCGCGCCGAGTGCGCGTCCGCAGGTCACGATTTTCTGGTTCAGGGGATCGTTCTTCAAGTCGTCGGGAGAGATATACGTCATGGATTTACCCGCGGCCACCAGTTGATCGCTCAGTTGTTTCATGAAGTTGAATTCGTTGGTGAGCAGTTGCATGGCGCTTCGATCGTCATCGGTGTTCACCGCTACGGTTGCCAGCCTGAGATTCTGCGCGGCGTTAGCGCGGAGGTTGGCAACCCAGTCGTCCGTAACCGGCAATCCCCTCTGGATGGCGTTGATGACTGCGCTCCGCCATTCACGAACCACAGACATTGCCTCAATGCCGGCGCGCAGGAAACCCTTTGAGAAGCCGGGAGCCGGGGGCGGCGTGTCCGCGGGGGCCGGAGCCGGGGCGCTCGTGGGACAGGCCGGCAGGGTCAGCAGGGTCTGGTTGCCGTTGAAGCTGAGGGAGCCGTTTGCGCGCCGTGCCAGCGCTTCGACATCGACGTAGGAGCGCCCTTCGATCTGCACCAGCGGCAGCGCTTCAGGCTGGCCGTTGACGATCAGCGTCTGCTTCGCCTGCGGGGGCTGGGACAACGAGACGAGCGGCACGGTCAGAAACGTGCCCAGCAACAACCACCGACCGGATGATTTGAGTCGCATGAGTGCACTCCTGCGTTGACGTTCTTGCCGGGCCCTTGATCCGAGCCTGTCTCGCGCATCGTACGCTTCTCCTGCGGCCGGCGCCAATGAGGGAAGAGGCAGGCCCACCCCCCGGAGGACGCAGCCCTTCCTGCGTCAGGATAAACAAGCAGCGCCCCTATGGCCGAGCGCCCTTCGCTGCGCTCAGGGTCAGCATCCTGGTCGGATGCTGAGAAAGGTATCCGGCTTATCGGTTTTTTCGATTGGACTCTCACAGCGCCCGGAACCTACAGTACGCCCCGGTAGCCGTGCGTTGGGCCAGACCACCCGCTTGAGCGCATTCCTTTTCAATATCGCCTGCCGGCCACCACGACGAGCATGGCGCAATGACCGCATCTCCGATCCGCATCCCCGCCCTGGTGCCGCCCACTTTTGTGCACTACCAGCTTGAAGAGGCGTATGACGAGATGTTTGAGGCGCCGGGCGTTCCGCGCCCGCATTACCGCGCCCTGTTTCAAACCATCCTGAGCCTGCCGCCCGAGGAGTTGCGGCGCACCCAGCAGGCGGCGGACCTGTCGTTCCTCCACGAAGGCATCACCTTCACGGTGTACGGCAATCAGGAGGGCACGGAGAAGATTTTTCCGAACGACCTGCTGCCGCGCATCATTCCCGCGGTGGAGTGGGCGAAGATCGAAAAAGGGCTGAAGCAGCGGCTGACCGCGCTGAACCATTTCCTGAAGGACATTTACCACGAGGGGCGCATCCTGGCGGCGGGCGTGGTGCCGCGCGAGCTGGTCTACAGTTGCCGCCACTTCCGCAGGGAGATGCGCGGCATCGCCGTGCCGCGCGACGTTTACGTGAGCATCTGCGGCACGGACCTGGTGCGCCTGCCGGACGGCGAGTACGCCGTGCTCGAAGACAATCTGCGCGTACCCAGCGGCGTCAGCTACATGCTGGCGAACCGCAAAGTGCTGAAGCGCGTTTTCCCCACGATGTTCCGCGACTACGGCGTGTGGCCGGTGGACCACTACCCGCAGGCGCTGCTCTCCACGCTGCGCAGCCTGGCGCCGCCGCACAGCCCGGCGCGGAACGAGCCGGCCGTGGTGCTGCTCACTCCCGGCGTCTCGAATTCCGCGTACTTCGAGCACACCTTCCTGGCGCAGCAGATGGGCATCGAGCTGGTGGAGGGGCGCGACCTGCTGGCGCACGACAATGTGATTTACATGCGCACGACGGCGGGGCTGCGCCGCGTGGACGTGATCTACCGCCGCGTGGACGATGATTACCTGGACCCGCTATGCTTCCGGCCGGATTCCGCGCTGGGCGTTCCGGGGCTGATCAACGCCTACCGCGCGGGAAACGTGACGCTGGCGAACGCCGTGGGCACGGGGATCGCGGACGACAAAGCCGTCTACGCCTACGTGCCGGACATCATCCGCTACTACCTGGGCGAGGAGCCCATTCTGCCGAACGTGCCGACGCTGCTGCTAACGAATGCGATCGAGCGCGATCACGTGCTCCAGAACCTGCCGCGCATGGTGGTGAAAGCGGTGGGCGAATCGGGCGGCTACGGCATGCTGATCGGGCCGCACAGCACGGCGGCGGAGCGCGAGGACTTTCGCGGGCGCATCCTGGCGGAGCCGCGGAACTACATCGCGCAGCCCACGCTGGCGCTCTCCTGCGCGCCCTGCCTGATCGGCGGCGACGTAGAGTCGCGGCACATTGACCTGCGGCCCTACATCCTGTGCGGCGAGAAAATCACACTGGTGCCCGGCGGGCTCACGCGCGTGGCGCTGCGGCGGGGCTCGCTGGTGGTGAATTCATCGCAGGGCGGCGGGAGCAAAGACACCTGGGTGCTGCGCGAGAGCCACGGCGGAGAACCGCGCGTCTCGCCGACCACTCCCGGCGACGGGCATCCCGGGCAGGGCGCGGGGCCGGGCTCGGGACCGGGCCTCGCATGATGACGCCGCGAGCCATGTTCGGTTCGACGGTCGGGCCGGCACTCGGGCGAGAATCCGCAATGCTTTCACGCGTAGCCAGCAGCCTCTACTGGATGAGCCGCTACCTCGAGCGTGCGGAGCACACCGCGCGTCTGGTAGAAGTGGAGCTGCAGTTGTGGCTGGGCGAATCGCCGGAGTCGAACGCCGGGCGGTGGCGCTTTCTGCTGGAGGCGCTGCGGACGCGCGCGGCGGAGAACGGGCCGGTGCTGGCCACCTCTCCGGTGCACATGCTGGCGTTCAGCCGGACGAACGGGTCGTCCATCCTGTCGTGCCTGGCCGCGGCGCGAGACAACCTGCGGCACGTTCGCGAGCAGTGCAGCTCGGAGATGTGGGAGCAGTTGAACCGGCTGTACCTGCAGGCCATCGAGAGCCGGCGCGAGGAGCGCCCCCTGGCGGGCTCGCACGCGTTTTTCCTGGCCGTGGTGGAGGGCGCGCACCTCTTTCAGGGAATTACAGACGCCACCATGAGCCACGGCGAGGGCTGGCAGCACATCGAGCTGGGCCGCTACGTGGAGCGGACGGACACGCTGGCCTCGCTGATCGCTCGGCACTTCGAGCGCTTCCCTTCGCCATCCGACCAGCCCGTGGAGAGCGACGAATATCTGGAGTGGATCGGCCTGCTGCGCGGCTGCAGCGCTTTCGAGGCCTACTGCAAGGCGTATACCGCGGAAATCCGGCCGCTGCGCGCGGCGGAATTCCTGCTGCTGAATCCGGAGTTCCCGCATTCCGTGCGCTTTTCGGTGGACCGCGTGAACGCGGCGCTGCACGTGATCGGCGAGCTCACCGGACGCCACGCCAAACTCCCGGAGCGCATCGCGGGGCGGCTGCGCGCGCAACTGAGCTACAGCCAGATCGAGGAAGTGATGACGCAGGGCGCGCACGCATATCTGGGGAACGTAAGAAGCGAGTGCGCGCAGATTCATGCGGCCATTCACCAGATTTATTTTGACTACCTCGCGGAATCGGAACTGATCGCCTGACGCGGGCTCCCGGCCGGAACCGGCGCGGGAAGCAGGAAGGAGCGGTGGAAGCAGGCTATGGCCTACGCGGTGCGGCACGTCACCAGCTATCGCTACGAACCTGCCATCCGCGAAAGCGTGATGGAGGTGCGCATGCAGCCGCGCAGCGACGCGCGGCAGCGCTGCCTTACGTTTTCGCTGGAGGTGGCTCCGCAGACGAACGTGATGATCTACCGCGATTTTCTGGGCAACACGGTCCACCACTTCGATATTCCGGGGCGGCATGCGCGCATCGAGCTGAAAGCGGAAGCGCTGGTGGACGTGGCCCCGCCGCCACCGGACGCGCAGGCGGGCGCCGGCGACTGGCGCGAACTGGACGCGCAGGTGGCGGCGGGCGATTTCTGGGAGATGCTGCTGCCCAGCCCGTTCATCGTGTACACCGAGGAGCTGGAAAAACTGGCGAAGGAGATCGGCAGCGAGCGCCGCGGGCGTCCGATGGAATGCCTGATCGAGCTGAACGAAGCGGTCTATCACGCGTTCGAATACGTGACGAACAGCACGCAGGTGGATTCTCCCATTGACGACGCGCTGCGCACGCGGCGCGGCGTCTGCCAGGACTTCGCGCACATCATGATCGCGCTGGTGCGGCGCCTCGAGATTCCGTGCCGCTACGTGAGCGGGTACCTCTTCCATCCGCAGAGTTCGGAGGA
>DATFZR010000138.1:0-3431 GCA_035314265.1 Candidatus Acidiferrales bacterium | reverse complement strand
TCTGGCGGATCGATTTTCGCCGCTTGTGTCTCCATCGAGCGCGGCATTCACCATGCGGTCGGCTTCGCGATTCTGCTCGCGGCGAACGTGCGCGATTTCAAAGTGCTCGAATCCGCGCGAGAGCTTTGCCGCGCGCTCGTGCAGCGGCTTCAGGTCCGGGCTCTTCACGCGGTAGCGTCCCTGCATCTGCCGCACCAGCAGCTCGGAGTCGCTCTCCACGCGCAGGTGCTTCACGCCGCGTTCGCGCGCGGCATCGAGCGCGGCGACCAGGCCGTAGTATTCCGCCACGTTGTTCGTCGCGCGCCCCACGTATTTTCCGGTGGCAAGCAGCGTCTTGCCGCCGGCATCGCGCAGCACGATTCCGTAAGCCGCCGGGCCCGGATTGCCGCGAGCGCCGCCGTCGATATTCGCGGTCACCATGCCGGGTTTCTCCTCCGCGTCCGCAGGTTCGGAAAACAGGCGGGCGGGACGCGATCCGGGTTTCTCGGGGGAGCTCATAACGCGACGGCGGGGAAACTCATTCCTGCTCGGAGTCTTGCGCGCCCGCGGGCTGCGTTACAGACTCGGCCTGCGCGGGCCGCGGCGGCAGCGTGGACGGATCGAAGAAGAGCATCCGCCCGCAGGACTCGCATTCCTCAATCTTGTCGTAATCCGGCCGGCTCAGGCGTTGCACGACGTAAGGACGCAAATGCACGCGGCAGCCCGAGCAGGTCTCTCCGTCGAGAGTGGCCACGGCGATGCCGTGGTGCCGCGGCGCGTAAATGCGGTAGCGCTCGAGCAGTTTTTCAGGCACGGCCGTGGCCGCCGCGTCGCGCTCGGCGCGCAGCGCGGTTTGCTGCTGGGTGGCCGTGGCGTGCTCGGCTCCGATCTGCTGTTTCGCGCCTTTCGTGGAGGCTTCCGCGGCGGCCAGCGCCTTCTCTCCCGCCTTGATCTCGCGGTCGAATACTTCGCTGGACTCCATGTGGTCCAGAACCTTGTCTTCCGCCTTGCGGATTTCCGCTTCAGCCGTCTCGATTTCGTGCAGCAGCGTTTTGTAGGCCTCGTTCGTTTTTACCTGCGCGGTCTGGTCCTTGTACTTGCGGACTTTTTCCTTCCCGCTTTCCACGTCCAGCTCGAGCTTCTTGCGTTCCATGAGGCTGTTGGTTTGCGCCTCGCGCGTTTTGGCCAGCCCACTCCGGGCGGCCTCCACTTCGGCGTTCGCCTCCGCCAGGCGGCGGGGGAACGCCGCGAGCTGTGCGTTCAGCTCGGCGAGTTTCAAGTCCAGCGTTTGCACCTGTAGCAGCTCTTTCAGTCCGGTTAGCATCGCGCAGAATCTTAGCACAGCAGCCGCAAAGAGCCGGGCGCGCAGGCGTTGAAAGGGAGGCCGTCCGGCCGTCCGTTTATTGCGTGGCGTGAATTTCCATGGACTGGTCAATCGTGAAGGTCGAAGGCGGCGGGTTGAGGGGGCCGGCATACCGCGCCGTCACGGTGAAGCCCGCCGGCTGCGTGTCCACCGTATAGGTGTAGCCGTCGCGCCCGGTGCGCGTCATGGTCATCGCGCCGCTGGACGTCAGCTCCGAAAGCGGCGCATAGGAGCCGTGCTCGGCTTGATACGCGCGCTCAGCCTGCGCGATGGCGATCAGGTCGTTCTTCACGCCCGTGGCACTCACGGACTGAATCGCGGAGAGGCCGCCGTTCTCCTTCGACATCGTCTGGGAGAATTGCGCGCGATACACATAGAGGCCGATGGCCGCGCCAACCACCAATGCCAATAGCCCGCCTATGGAGCGCATCTTCCTTCACCTCCCGCTCCGTCAAGCCTAGCGCAATCCGGGTGGAGGCGAGGCCACGGCCGGAGCCAGTGTGACGCGCATGGCAACGGGCCGCCGCCCCCCCGTGGCCGGGCTGCGCGGCCGGTGGCGATTCTTGGAGCACATTGCGCGTATCGTCTTGCCCCCGGCCCCCGCACTCCTGCTATGATTTTCCGCAGATTTCGCCGGGCGTTTCCGCGGAGCCAGAATCGTGCAAGCCCCAGCCGTCCAGCTCGACCTCTCTGCGCTGCTCCACCTCCGCGAATCGGAGCTGGAGGAAGCGCGCAGCCTGCAGCTCTCCCTGCTGCCCAACGCGCCGCTGCGCGTGGACAGCGCGGAGTTCACTTCGATGTACAAGGCCGCCGCTGCCGTGGGCGGCGATTTTCTGGATTACTTCCACCTGAGCGACAACCGCATCGGCATTTATCTGGGCGACGTGGTGGGCAAAGGCCTCTCCGCCGCCATGTTTGCCGCGCTTACCGTGGGTACCCTGCGCGGCATCCACAAGACCGGCTGCCCGCCCATGACCGTGCTCTCCACGCTCAACCGCCGGCTGCGCACGCGCGCGATGCCCGGCCGCTATTCCGCCGTGCAGTACGCCGTGTACGACCCGGAGACGCGCGAGCTGCTCTACGCGAATGCCGGCCTCCCCAGGCCCATCCATTTCTCAAACGGCAAGTGCCGCGAAGTCGGCCAGGGCGGTTTGCCGCCGGGCCTCTTCGACGAGGCGCAGTACGAGCAATACAGCGTCACGCTCGAGCCCGGCGACGCACTGCTCTTCCTCACCGACGGGCTGATCGAAGCGCACGATCCCACGCGCGAGGAGTTCGGCTCCTCGCGAGTGATGGACCTTTGCAAGCAACACCTGCACTCATCCCCCGATTCCTTGCTGGGCAGCCTGTTCTCGGCCGTCGAGGAATTCACCGGCCACACCGCTCCGCAGGACGACATCACCGCCGCGCTCCTGCGTGCGAGCTAGATTTTCTCAACGGCGTTTTTCCCCGCTCCCGCGAAACCCCGGTACCCTGTAGCACCATCCATGCGTCTGAATGTACGGAAGCTCAGGTAGCCACGGTCCCGCTTCGCGGGACCGTGGGCTTTCCGCATTCCGTAGCACGGGCCGTCAACCCGGCGGATTTGACAGCGCCCTAGGCGGCACCTACGATACTTTTGCGGTCACGGGTGGGATTGGGTCACCTTCTGCGTGTTCCTCTGGCGGCACGTACGCTCAGGGAAAGGAATTCCGGTGCGATCGGTTGTGAGGTTTGCTTTCTCGGTGGCTGCAACGGCTCTGCTGTGCTGCGCCGCCGCGGCGGCGCAGGATGCGCCCGCGCCGGCGCCCGCCTCTGCGCTGGCCAAGCCGCGCCCCATCGCCATCCAGAGCCGCACGCTGCCCAACGGTCTGCGCCTGCTGGTCGTGGAGGAGCACTCCACGCCGATCCTCAATATCCAGGTGTGGTATCACGTAGGCTCCAAGGATGAACGCCCCGGCCGCACAGGTTTCGCCCACCTCTTCGAGCACCTTATGTTCAAAGGCTCCGCGCACGTGGGCGTGGACGAACTCTCCCGCATCGTGGAAGCCGCCGGCGGCGTGGACAACGCCTACACAAACGACGACGCCACCGTCTTCTGGGAGACCGT
>DATFZR010000137.1:0-4557 GCA_035314265.1 Candidatus Acidiferrales bacterium | reverse complement strand
CACCGGCTGATCGGGATCGTGGAAAAGACCGCCAAACCTCTCACTGGGCCCAAGGGGCGCGGGGCCGCCCAGTAGTTACTTCACCTTCAGAACGACCAGCGTGCCATCGTCGGCGGGAGGCACGCCGGCGGCAAAGCCTTCCGCATCGTCAAAGATTCTGGCAACGAGATCCGCGGCGCTCATCGCGTGATTCGCGGCCACGAGCAGGCGCAGGCGCTCGGTGCCGTAAAAGTCACCCGCGGCGTTGGTGCGTTCCGTGATGCCGTCTGAATAGCAGACGAGAACGTCTCCGGAAGCCAGCGAGTAGGAACGCTCGTCATAGGTTGCGTTGTCCTCGATGCTGAGCGGCAGCCCCTCCAAGGGAATCTTGTCGCAACGGCCATCCTTCCACAGCAGCGGCTGCCAGTGGCCGGCATTGGCGATGCGCAGCTTCTGCCTGCCTTTCTGCCAGGTCATGAAGCAGAGCGTGGCGAAGCGGCCTTCGATGCGCCGCTCGCTGAGCAGGTCGTTGAGCTGGCGGAGCATATCGGCCGGGGCCAGCTTCTGGGGGGCGAGGCTGCGCAGCATGCCCACGGCGGTGGCGCCGAAGAGCGCGGCCGCGCTGCCCTTGCCGGAGACGTCTCCAATGGCCACGGCGAGCTGCTGCGGGCCGTAACGCAGAAAGTCGTACACATCCCCACCGAGTTCGCGGGCGGGCTCGTATCGGGCGGCAATATCCAGGCCGTAATCGTCTGCCGGGGCGCGCGGCAAGAGCGCGCCCTGCATGCGGCGGGCGCCTTGCAGCTCGTCGGCCTTGCGCGCTTCGTCGCGGGACACATGCTGATAGAGCCGGGCATTTTCAACGGCCACGGCCAGGCTCGCGGCCAGGGTGGAGACGGTCTGGAGATGTTCCTCGGTGAAGTAGTTCCTTACGGGGCTTTCCAGGTCAATCACGCCGACCACGCGGCCCTTGTAAATCATGGGCACGGCCAGCTCGGATTTCGCCTCGGGATTGCAGAGGATGTAGCGCGGGTCGCTCGTAACGTCGGGCACGAGCACGGGCTTGCCCAGCGAGACGGCAACTCCCACGATGCCTTCGGTGGGGCCAAGGGCCAGCTTGCTCTGCTCGCTGCGGCCGTAGCGCACGTCCACGGCGTGGGTAAAGCGTCCGAGGTCTGCGTCGTAGACCAGGATGCTGGCCATCTGGTAGTCAATCGCGCGCTTGATCAGGTCTGCGGCGCGGCGCAGGAGCTCGTCCACGTCCAGAATCGAACTGGCTTCGCGGCCAACATCATTCAGGACGCGCAGGGTCTCGGCTTGACGGCGGGCGCTCTCGTAGAGCTGGGCGTTCTCGATAGCGCCGGCGAGCCGGCCGGCCACGAGAGTAAGCACTTGCTGCTGCTCGCGTGTGAACGAATCGACCTGGCGGCTCTGGATATCGAGCACGCCAATGGCGCGTCCCTTGGCAACGAGGGGCACCGCGATTTCCGAGCGCACGGATTCGACCGCGGAGAGGTAGCGGGGGTCGTTGCGCACGTCGCCCACGAGCACGGGCTGCCTAGTGAGCACCGCGGTACCCGTAATGCCCTTCCCGACCGGGATTTTCCAGGTGTCTACCACCTGGCGCGAATAGCCGATGGCGAAGCGGAAGCGGAGCTCCTGGGCGGCCTCGTCGAGCAGCAGAACGGCGAAAATCTCGAAGGGCACGAGCCGGCGCACGAGTGCGGCGGCGTGCTCGAGCACCTGGTCCAAGTCGAGGGAGGAATTGACCTCCTCGCCGATTTCCACCAGCGTGGCGAGCGCCTCCGTAGAGATTTCCGCCACGGCCTCATTGGCCTGTGCGTCGGGGAGCAGGGGTAGATTTGTGTCTTTCAAGTCCATGATTCGCTTCTTCTTAGATGAATCGGCAGACGGATGGAACAGTCTGATTACTTATTATAGCAGCCGGGACACACTGTGCGGGGACGAGGTGCGCACTGGAAGGGTGGGGCTACCGGCTGCCGCCCGCGAGCCTTCGCAGCTCTTCGAGGATGCCCACACCGGAACTAGTTCCGATGCGGGATGCGCCGGCGGCCAGCATTTGCGCGGTGACTGCCAACGTGCGGATTCCGCCTGCGGCCTTTACTCCGGCGCCGCGGCCGACCACGTCGCGCAACAGGGCCACGTCTTCCGGGGTGGCGCCGCCGGGGCCGAAGCCCGTGGAAGTCTTCACGAAATCGGCACCAGCGCGCACGGCCAGTTTTGCGCCGCGGCGCTTTTCTTTTTCGTTGAGCACCGCGCACTCAAGAATCACCTTCAGG
Source organism: Candidatus Acidiferrales bacterium (assembly GCA_035314265.1). Taxonomy (GTDB): domain Bacteria; phylum Acidobacteriota; class Terriglobia; order Acidiferrales; family UBA7541; genus JOPF136. The sequence goes on along the minus strand of DATFZR010000137.1, from coordinate 2,278 downwards.
ATGGCCTGGTGCTGATGGCAGACGTCGGCGAGGGCGCGGATGTCTTCTTCGACCAGGGCGTTGTCGCCGGCTTTGAGCGCGCCCACGCGGATGACCATGTCCACTTCCCTGGCGCCATCGGAGAGAGCGAGTTCGGCTTCCATGCGTTTGACGTCTGGACGCGCGGCGCCCAGGGGAAAGCCGGCCACGCTGGCGGCGCAAACGCCGCTGCCTTCGAGGCTCTTGGCGGCCAGGGCGACGTAACAAGGATTCACGAACACGGCGGCGAAACCGTATTTGGCGGCCTCATCGCAGACGCGCCGGACGTCGTCCGGCGTGGCTTCGGGCTTCAGGAGGGTGTGATCTACGAGAGCGGCGAAGGCTCCGCAGAGGCCTTCCGGACCGCCGAGCTTGCGGGCGGTGCGCGGGAGCTTTTCCAGCGCGTCGAGGACTTCACGGACGTTTTTGGGAATCGGATCACGAAACCACACGTGTGTTCCTCCCTTCGTCTGATGCGGGCGTTTCTTGGGCTCTTCTTTTTCTTAGGCTCTACCTTTTCTTTGGCTCTGCTTTTTCTTTGAAGGAAGGACGTGCGGGCTGAAGCCCACACCACTTTGCACTACGCAGACGTCCTTCAGATTGCGATAGCGCTCGGCGTAGTCCAGGCCGTAGCCGACCACGAAGTCGTTGGGGATGCTGAATCCAAGATAGTGCACGCGGATGGGCTGGATGCGGCGTTCCGCCTTGTCGAGCAGCACGGCCACGCGCAGCGTTTTCGGACGGCGCTGGCGGAGGATGCGGGCCAGATAGTTGAGCGTGATGCCCGTGTCCAGAATGTCCTCGACCAGGATCACATTGCGGCCGGCGATGCTGGTGTCGAGGTCTTTCACCAGGCGCACCTGGCCGGAGGATTCGCTGCCGGCGCCATAACTCGTGGCGGCCAGAAAATCGAAGGAGGCATCGAGGCCGATTTCGCGGCTGAGGTCGGCGAGAAAGATAGAAGCGCCCTTCAGCACGCCGACGAGCAAGACGGGTTGGCCGCGGAAGTCGCGGGAAATCCGGCGGCCCAGTTGCCGCACGCGCCGCGCGATCCGCGCTCGGGAGATGAGCACGGTCAGCCTGTCGTTGGCCCCGCGTTTCATGGAGAGCTAGTCTACCCCAGGCACGAGGCCGCCAGAGGGGCGGCGGGAGCGCTACTCCGAAGTCATTATCCGCACGGAAACTACGCTTGGGCTACAATCGCCTGTGAGGCTGATCGTGCGCCCTCTCAGCCAATTTTCCCGAATAGCTCTCGCGGTAGCCGCCCTGCTGCCGGCGCTGTCTATTACTGCGGTTGCGGTGACGGATTCGCCGTGGCGAATCCACCTGCTTTCCAATGCGGGGCAGGCCGCGATTCTTCTATGGGCCACAGTGTGTGCGCTGGTGGTGGCGCGGCGTTCCGTGGGTTACCTTCGCCAGTTGTGGAATCTGTGGGTGGCCTCTCTGGGCACGCTCACTGCCGGGGCGGCGCTGGTGGCGTACCTGGGAAGTTTCCATGCAACGCCGGCGGCCACGCCATGGCCCTCCGACATTCTGAACTTCCTGTGGGTAACGCCTGCCCTGATGATGCTAATCCCCTGGCCTTCCGAGGAGGAGGGCAAGGCGAAGTGGCAGTACACCCTGGACTTCATACAGGTAGCCATCGTCGCGTTGACAGCCTACCTGTACTTCTTTTACGTGCCGGCGATTTGGGAGGTCACCGGGCCGCGCATGTTCGAGCGGCTGCGCGAGGCGAGCGTGGCGCGCGACGCAGTGATGGCCGGAGCCTTCCTGGTGCGCACCACGACACTGCCTCGAAGCGCCACGCGTTCCTTTTTTGCCCGGATGACCGGCATCTTTCTCGCTGTGGCCACTTTCGATTTCATCGGCATGTCGCAGTTCGGCCAGTTTAACAAAGGCGCGGAGTGGATCGGCGCCACATGGTCTGTTCCCTACCTGCTGGCCACGGCTTTTGCGGCCACCTGGGACACTTCAAGGGACCGCGACATTCCCGCGCCCGGCACAACGGAGAGAGCCTGGGCCCCTTCGCAGATTCTGGCCGTGTGCATTCCCCTGCTGGTAATCCTGATGGGCGCGCGAATCGCCCGGGAACAGATGACCATGGCCTGGGTGACCATCGGTGTGTCGTTTGCATGCTCCGCCGCGCGGCTGATCCTGACGAGCGAACGGCAGCACCGCATCGCGGAAGACCTCCGCAGGACCGAGCAGGCCCTGCGGCGGTCCGAACGCATGTTTGAATCCGCGTTCCGTGCGAGTCCCG
>DATFZR010000136.1:0-5558 GCA_035314265.1 Candidatus Acidiferrales bacterium | reverse complement strand
CCTGCTGCAGAAGCAGAATCGCTCGATGGAAGCCATCGAGCAGTTCGAGAACGCGGCGGAGCTGTACCTCTTCCAGCAGCGCACGGCGGAGGCGCTCACCTGCTGGGAACGCATTTCCGTCCTGGACCCCGACAATCCCGGTCGCCACTTCCTGATCGGCGAGGTGGCCGAGCGGCTCGGCCAGATGGAGCCGGCGGCGCGCGGATACCTGCGGGCGGGGCAGCTCACCCTGGGCCTCAACGATCCGGATCAGGCGCTTTCCATCCTTGAGCGCGCTCACCGCATCCTGCCCAGCGACCGCGGCATCGCGCTGGTGCTTGCGGACGCCTTGCTGCGCAAGAATCAGGCGCAGCGAGCCACGGAGCTGCTTGAGCCTTTTGCCGCGGGCTCGGGCGACGCCGATCTGCAACTCATCCTCGGCAAGGCGCAGCTCGAGACCGGCCAGCGCGAGCGGGCATTTGCCACGCTCGAAACGCTGTCGCGCCAGTCCGGCCAGCACTACGAGAAGCTCTTTGAGGTCGCGTTGCGGCAAATCGAAGCGAACGAGGAAGCCCAGGCGATCAAATCGCTCGAGAAAATCCGCGCCCTCGCCTCCGCAACAAAGAAGGACGACGCCTTCACCACGGCGTTCGAGAGCCTCCAGGGCTCTCACAACTCCTGCATACCGCTCCTCGAATATGCCGCGAAGTACTACAACGAGGTGAATCGCGAGACGAAGTATTTCAGCGTCCTCACCCGCCTCTTCGATCTCTACCTTGAGAAGGGAAATGTGAAGGGCGCGTGCGACGCCCTCGACCGCCTGGTCGAGATCGATCCCTACGACAACAATCATGCCTTGCGGCTGGGAAGGCTGGAGGGCAAGGCTGAGCCGGCCTACCTGAATAGCTTCCGCGGGCGGCTCTCCAAGTCTGCCGGCACCTCCGCTCCCGTCACCACCTCCCGCACTGCCTTCGGCGACACGGCGATGGGAACGGCGGGACAGGCTGCCGACCGCGGCACCCAGCGCACGCAGACCCTTGAAGACATGATCGTGCAGACCGAAATCTTCCTCCAGTACTCGCTCGAAGCGAAGGCCAAGGAACGCCTGCACAAGATCGCCGAGATGTTTCCCGGCGAAGAAGAGAAGAACGACCGCCTGCGCGCTCTTTACGAGACAGCCAAATGGTGGCCGGCCGGTTCGAAAATGCAGCCGCACGCCCCGTCCCCCGCGACCGGCACGGGCACGCATGCCCCCACGAAGACGGGCTCATTCAACGCAGACACGTTGCGCGACCTCACCAAAATGTCGGAAGTGAATAAAGTGCTCTTCCGCCAGCCCACCGCAAAGGCCATTCTCTCCGCGGCCGTCAACGAGGTGGGCAAGCACCTCCGCGCCACACGCTGCCTGGCTACCATCGGCCCGCTCACCCAGCCGCCTCAGATGACCGGCGAATACAATGCCGCCGGCGCTGAGCCGCTGTCCCCGCCGAAGCTGGCCAAGCTGCTGGCCGTGATGGCCGAGGGTGAGCCAGACACGCTGGGAGCGATCACCTTCGATGCCGCATCGAATCCGGCTTTCGCCGAGACGGGCCTGCAAACGGTTCTCGCCGTCCAACTGGTGGACAAGGAAAAACAGGAAACCGGTGGCATGCTTTTCGCCGCGATGGAGGCCGCGCGGCGGTGGAAGCCGAACGAGAGTTATTTCCTGCAAGCCGTGGGCGACCAGATGCTCGTGGCCGTCAACCATGCCCGGCTGCGCACCCTGATGCGCACCCTCTCCGTTGCCGATGAGCGGACCGGGCTGCTGAGCCCCAGTTCCTACCAGGATTGCCTGTTGGCCGAGGCGGCGCGCGCCAAGCAGCAGTCCACTCCGCTCTCTCTCCTCGTTCTGCAGGTGGACAAGGCGCGCGACCTCGCCCGCCAGTTCGGCGAAGACAAGATCGAAGGTTACATCGAAGGCCTCTCGCGCGTGGTGCTCACCGGCGTCCGCCAAACGGATATCGCCGTGAAGTACGTGGGCTGGGCCGTGGCCCTGGTGATGCCGGATACCAACCGGACAAACGCCATGAGCCTGGCAGAAAAACTGCGCAAACTCAGCGCGAGCGTCAAGGCGCCCTGGAACGGAGCCGGCGTTACCCTGAGCGCCGTGGTGGCCGAAGCCGCCGTCGAGCAGAAGTACGACAATGAAGACATTGTGACGCACCTGATCAACCGCGTGGATTTTGCCCTGGAAGATGTCCGCAAGGGCGAAGGCAACGCCGTCGTCGCATGCCCGTAGAAGACTTGCCCATGGTTCGTGCCCGTGGAGTCCTAGGAGAAGAACCGATGGCAATTGAAAAAGTCGCGGTGGCAGGCTGCGGCCTGATGGGTTCAGGAATCGCGCAGGTCTCCGCGCAGGCCGGATTCCCAACGGTCGTCCGCGAGGTGAATGAGGCCCTGCTCGAGAAGGGCCTGAAAAGCATCGAGAAGAACCTGGACCGCCTGGTCGAGAAAGGCTCGTTGAGCGCGGCAGACCGTGACGCCGCGCGCGGCCGCCTGAAGGGCACCACAAGGATCGAAGACCTGGCTGGAGCGGACATCGTCGTCGAGGCCATCATCGAAAAGCTCGAGGCCAAGCGCGAGTTCTGGTCCGTGCTCGAGCCGCTGTGCAAGCCGCACACGATTTTTGCCAGCAACACCTCCTCGCTTTCCATCACAGAGATGGCGTTCGCCACCAAACGCCCGCAGCGCTTCGTGGGCATGCACTTCTTCAATCCCGTTCCGGTGATGAAGCTCGTGGAGGTGATTCGCACGATAGCCACAGATGATGCGGCGTTTGAAGAGGCCTACGCCTTCGGCCAGCGCCTGGGAAAGACCGCGGTGAAAGCGACCGACCGCACGGGCTTCATCGTCAACCGGCTGCTGCTGCCTTTCCTGCTGGACTCGATCCGCGCGGTCGAGGAAGGTCTCGCGTCCATCGAGGATATAGACAATTCCATGAAGCTCGGCTGCGGCCATCCCATGGGCCCGTTAACCCTGCTCGATTTTGTCGGCCACGATACGACCTACTACATCGCGAACATCATGTTCGAGGAGTTCAAAGAGAAGCGTTTTGCCCCGCCGCCCCTGCTCAAGCGCATGGTGCTGGCCGGGTGGAATGGCCGGAAGTCCGGACGCGGATTCTACGATTACAGCGACCCGAAGAATCCCAAGCCAATGAAGCTGGTGTAGCGAGAAAACTGTCGAAAGTCGAAAGCCAGGGCAGCGGCTACTCTCAACTCTCGACTCTAAACTCTCAACCTCCCAGGAGCTCACAACATGCCCTACGAAAATCTCCTCTACGAAGTCCGCGATTCCATCGCCTGGATCACGTTCAACCGGCCGAAGGTGATGAACGCGTTGAACCACGCCACGCTGGTGGAGCTCGGCGCGGCCCTGCGCGCCGCGGAAGGGGACGACGCGGTGCGCGTGGTCATTCTGACGGGAGCGGGCGAGAAGGCCTTCGTGGCCGGCGCAGACATCAACGAGCTGGCCAGGATGAATCCGGTCTCGGGGCAGGAGACCGCGCTGTTTGGCCAGGGCGTCGTTCGCCAATTCGAAACCATGGGAAAGCCTTCCATAGTGGCCATCAATGGATTCTGTCTGGGCGGCGGATGTGAAATGGCGCTGGCCTGCTCTATCCGCGTGGCCAGTAAGACGGCCAGAATCGGCCAGCCCGAGGTGAAACTCGGCCTCACGCCCGGCTACGGCGGCTCGCAGCGATTGCCGCGCCTGGTAGGCAAAGGACACGCGCATGAAATGATCCTGACCGGCGAAATGATTTCGGCGGAAGAGGCGTTGCGCATCGGCCTGGTGAACCACGTCACCGAACCGGGCGAGCTGCTCGCCACATGCGAAGCCATCGCAAAGAAAATCATCGAGAAGGCGCCGCTCGCCATCAAGTATTCGATGGAAGCCATCGAGCGCGGCATGGAAATGCCCCAGGAAGAAGGCCTGTATCTTGAAGCCACGCTGTTTGGCCTGTGCGCTTCTACCGGCGACATGCGCGAGGGAACCAAGGCGTTCCTCGAAAAGCGCCCGGCGCAGTTCAAGGGCAAGTAAGGTTCGAGTTTCGCTTTTCTGCAAACGCGAAGCGGCGTCATTGCATTTGGAGCCGCTCCCGGAGAACATGGAAGCATGGCACGGCGAAACGAGCCCGAGGCAGTGCGTCACACAGCGCGTGAAGATGCAGCCTCCCTGCGCGAAGACTGGGAATGGGCCAAGGGCGCACTGTCCGGCCTGGGCGGCTGGGCCGGGCTGAAGAGCGGCTCGTGGTTTTATGATTTCGCTCGCTCCACCTTTCGCACCTACTACGAACGCGCCACGCCCGAATACCTGCAAGAGAAATATCCCGGGAAAGACGCTGAGTTCATCGCCGACAAGCTGATCAGCATTGCGGCGAAAAACGCCATGCTGCTGGGCAGCGTCACCGGCGCGGCCATCTCCGCAGACGAACTGGCCGGGCTGCTGACAGCCGGCGAAGGCGGCGTGGGCATTCCCGCAAACATTCTGCTGGGGCTCGCCGCTGCGGGCGCGGAACTCGTGCTGCTGGTGCGCTTCCAGCTCCAGATGGTGGCGGGCCTGGCGCGGATCTATGGCGTCGATCTCGATCCCGATGATCCAGAGGACGTGCTCACCATCTTCACGTTCGCGCTGGGCGGGTCCATTGCCGATCGCGCCGGGCGCCTGGGAATGCGCGTGGGCGCACGCGCCACGCGGCGCATGGTGGAGAAGCAGATGAAGCGCGAAATGCTCGCTCCGTGGAAACTTCTCGGCGAGCGCGTGGGCGCCAGGCTGGCCAGCCGGTCGCTGGCCAAGTACGCCGTGCCGATGGTCTCCGTGGGCATTGGCGCGGCGTGGAATTATGCGGCCACGCGCGGGCTGGGGCGTCTGGCGCGGCGGCACTTCCAGCAACGCGCCCGGCGGGACTCCATGCTGGCGTTGCGCCAGGCGGAGGGCTGACGCGACCTGCGCGGCGCCTCTTCCTGGCGCATCGTTCTCCACGCGATAGGGAGCGCTGCAAAGAAAATGTCCACACAACATCATGAAACGCGCGGCGGGTTGCGCGCCGAGGGTTTGCGATTCGGCGTGGTGGTCGCGCGCTTCAACAGCTTTATCACAGACAGGCTGCTCGCCGCGGCGCTCGACACGCTGCAAGCCGCGGGCGCGGACGATGCCGGCGTGGAGGTGGTGCGCGTTCCGGGTTCGTTTGAGATTCCGGTGGCGGCCAAACAGCTCGCGCAAACGGGCCGCGTCCAGGCCATCCTGTGCATCGGATGCATTCTTCGCGGCGAAACATCCCACTACGACTACGTGTGCTCGGAGAGCGCCCGCGGAATCATGCTGGCGCAGATGGATACGGGTGTGCCGATGGCGTTCTGCGTGCTCACCTGCGACACGCTCGAGCAGGCCATTGACCGCGCGGGGCTCAAGGGCGGCAACAAAGGCGCGGAGGCTGCGCTGGCGGCCATCGAGATGGCAAACCTGTCGCGAAAGTTGGCGGCCACTCCGTCTGCCGCCGGAAAAGGCCCTGCCACCGGTTCCAGCGCGCGGCGCGGCTC
>DATFZR010000135.1:0-8575 GCA_035314265.1 Candidatus Acidiferrales bacterium | reverse complement strand
TTCCGCGCGCGACTGCCGCATCGAGGCCATCTTCGTCAAATCCGCCGAGGCGAAAGAGGCGCGCCCCGGCGAAGAAGCGGAAGTCGTGCTGGACCGCACCGCCATCTACGCCGAATCGGGCGGCCAGGTGTCCGACGTGGGCCGCTTCTACGACGTGAGCGAATCGCTGGAGCTAGCCAAAGTGAAGGGCGCGTATTACCCGGTCGCCGGCCTCATCGCCCATCGAGTGTCGCCCCGGGAAGTTCTCACCGTGGGTGACCGCATCGCCACCGTGGCCGATGCGGGGCGCCGCGCGCACATCAAGCGCAACCACACGGCCACGCACCTGATGCACGCGGCACTGCGCAGCGTGCTGGGCACGCATGTGAAGCAGGCCGGCTCGTTCGTCGCGCCGGATCACCTGCGCTTCGATTTCCAGCACTTTCGCGGTGTGGACGCCGCGGAGCTGCACGAAATCGAGCAACTGGTGAACGATCAGATCCTGCACAACCAGGAAATCACCACGGACATCCTGCCGCTCGACGAAGCTCTGGCTTCCGGAGCGCTGGCCTTCTTCGGCGATCGCTACCCGGAATCGAACGTTCGCGTCGTCACCGTAGCCGACCGTGCCTCGCCGCGCGGCTTCTATAGCAAGGAGCTGTGCGGCGGCACGCATGTCAAACGCACCGGCGAGCTCGGCCTATTCAAGCTCGTCGCCGAACAGTCCGTGGCCTCGGGCGTCCGCCGCGTGGAAGCCATTACCGGCGCATCCGCCCTCGAGCAATACCAGACGCTCAAGCGCATCGTGGCGGGTGTCGCCGATCAGTTGAAGGTGGCCGAAGACCAGGTGGAAGCCCGCGTCGCCGAGCTCACCGGGCAAATCGCCGAACTGCAGAAGAAGCTGCGCCAGGAGCAGAGCAAGTCCGCCCTATCGCAGGTGGACGAGCTGGCCGGCCAGGCGCGCACGATCAGTGCGGGTGGGGGCAACGTGCGCGTGCTCTCCGCCCGCGTCGCCGGCGCGGACCGCGAATCGCTGCGCCAGCTCGTAGACGCGCTGCGCCAGAAGCTGGGCTCCGCCGCCGTCGTGCTGGGCTCGGCCGACGATGGCAAGGTCTCTCTGATCGCCGGGGTCACCAAGGACCTGATTCCGCGCCTCCACGCCGGGAAAATCATCCAGGCGGTGGCCAAGCAGGTGGGCGGTTCCGGTGGTGGAAGGCCCGACCTGGCCGAGGCTGGCGGAAAGGACACAAACGGCCTGGACGGGGCTATCGGGGGGGTGTACGACCTCATCCAACAGATGCTATCCTTATGACAGTGCCAGAAGGTTTTTGACGGGAGATGCATTCTCCTGACACGCCGCGTACGTGTCTTCCGCTTCTAAGGGATTTCCTTCCTCCAAACGGTTCATCTGTCGCCGGGCCCAGCACGATGACGCCACGCACAACATCGCCGGGATCGCCAGCAACGCAGCCGAGAGCGGCTGCGCCGCTTACTGCTGTCTTTTGCGGCCTGTTCCTGTCGGCTTTCGTCCTTCTCTGCCCCGCCCCGGCACACGCCCAGATCCGCAAGCTCGTTGACGACCACGGCCACATCGTCTTCGTCAACGCTGAAGAAAACACGCCGGTTCGCAAGGGCAGCGGCACCGCCAGCAACAAGAATTCCGCGCTCTCCGCCGCCGCGCGCGCCGGCTCGTCCGCCCCTGTGGAAGACGGCGACCAGAATCGCTACCGCGTGCTGAGCCGCGCCGAAATCGATAAGTACGTGGAAGAGCTGGCCGCGAAGCACCACGTGGACCCCGAGCTGATCCGCGCCGTCATCCTGGCCGAGTCCGGCTACAACCCCTCGGCCACGTCGCGCAAGGGAGCCCAGGGGCTGATGCAACTGATGCCCGGCACCGCGCAGCAACTCGGCGTGAAAGACGCTTACAACCCGAAGCTAAATCTTGAAGCCGGCGTGCGCTACCTGCGCGCCCTGATTGATAAATACGATGGAGACCTGGACAAGGCCCTCGCCGCCTACAACGCGGGCGAAGGCGCCGTGGAGCGCGCCGGCGGCGTGCCCAACATCCGCGAGACGCAGGACTACGTGAAGCGCATCACCGACCGCTATTACCACTCCAATTCCGCGGGCAATCAAACCTGGATACCCAAGCCGCGCACCATTCACAAGGAAGTGGATGCCAACGGAAAAGTGGTGTTCACCAACGAATGAGCGGGAAACGCAAACTCGGCGCCGCAATTCTTTCAGGATTGTTGGTGGCGTTTGCCGCGCCGGTGGCCGCGGCGTCTGCGGCAGCGCAGTCCGCCGCGTCTTCCAAAAAGGCCGCGGCGCAAACGCAACTGACGCATGCCGATAGTCTTCGCGCCGGCCTCGAAGGCCGCCCGCCCAAGGAACGAACCAAGCACGAATACGAAGCCGTGGTCGCCGCGTACCGCCGCGTGGTGAGCGCCGCGCCCGCCACGTCTGAAGCGCAGACGGCCCTCGTGGCCGTCGCCGAGCTGTATCAGGAGATGGGCCGCGCCTTCGAAGACGCCTACTTCCAGAAGGCCGTGGACGCCTACCAGCTCCTGCTGAAGGAATATCCCGGCTCGCATTACCGTTCCGACGCGATGTTCACCATCGCACAGATCCAGTACGAGGATCTCGACCGTTCCGACGACGCCCAAAAATCCTTCGACGATTTTCTCACCCGTTTCCCGCGCTCGGCAAAAGCAGCCGACGCGCAGGAAGCGCTCAAGGAAATTGCCGCGCGGCGCGAACGCGCCTCCCACCCCGCGTCGCAAAAGACCGCGGCCGACGAGCGCGCCCGCGACCGCCGCACACCCCAGGTGACCGCCATCCGCCAGTGGAACGCTGAGAATTACACCCGCGTGGTCATCTCCCTCGAAGAAGAGGTGAAGTACCAGGCCGCACGCATCGCCAATCCGGATCGCATCTATTTCGATCTTTACACGGCGCATCTGAGCTCCGCGCTGGCCGGCAAGACGCTCGATGTGCAGAGCGGCTTCCTCAAGTCCGTGCGCGTCGCGCAGAATCAGGCGGGCGTGGTCCGCGTGGTGCTGGAAGTGGAGAAGGTCCGCGATTATTCCGTGTTCCTGCTGAAAGATCCGTACCGCCTGGTGGTAGACGTCTACGGCGACACGACCACCGCGAAAGCGACGCCACCGCCGCCGCCCGCCCAAGTTGAGAAGTCTGCGGCGCCGGCCGCGCACAGCGCCAAGAACGCAAACGCCGACACGCCGGCCTCAAAGAAGCCGTCCGCCGGCAGCGAGCTGGCCAGCGCGGCGCCGCCGGATGTGCCGCCAACCCCGGCCGTGAAGCCCGCCAGCACGAAATCTACTTCGTCCTCGGACCATGCGGCGAAGGGTGACGCCCAGGCAGCCTCGGCAAGAACGCCGTCGGCCACCGCGCCTCCCGCAACGAAGCCCGGCCAGCCTGCGGCTGCAAAGACGGAAGTCGCCGACAACCAAGCCGCTCCCGACGACGCCAACGCAGACGACCCTGCGCCTGAAGAAGCGCATCCCGCGGGCGCCAAACCTTCCGGCGGCGCGGCAGATGCTGCCAGCGGTTCGGCTTCCGTTCCGCAGCCCACGCATCGCGGCGAACGTTCCCTCACGCGCACGCTGGGCCTGAAGATCGGCAAAATCGTGATTGACGCCGGGCACGGCGGCCACGACACCGGCACCATCGGTCCCACCGGTCTGGAAGAAAAAGATCTGACGCTCGATGTGGCCATGCGCCTCGGAAAATTGATCGAACAGAAGCTCGGTGCGGAAGTGGTCTACACCCGCTCCGACGATACCTTCATCCCCCTCGAGGAGCGCACGGCCATCGCCAACCAGGCCAAGGCAGACCTGTTCGTCTCCATCCACGCCAATTCCTCGAACGACCCTTCGGCGCGCGGCATCGAGACCTATTATCTGAACCTCACCGATTCGTCCGAGGCACGCGAAGTGGCCGCGCGCGAAAACGCGCTGGCCCAGGCCTCCATCCACGACCTGCAGGACCTGGTGCAGAAGATCGCGCGCAACGAGAAGATCGACGAATCGCGCGAGCTGGCCACCGAGGTGCAGACCGGCCTTACCAAGCGCATGCAGCGCGCCAGCCACGCGCAGAAGAATCGCGGCGTCAAGCGCGCCCCCTTCATCGTTCTGCTCGGCGCCAATATGCCGTCCATCCTCACGGAGATCAGCTTCATCAGCAATCCGGCCGACGAGGCCGCGCTGAAAAAGGGCGACCAGCGCCAGCGCGTTGCCGACGGGATACTGGCCGGCATCACGCACTATCTGGAAAGCCTGGGCAGCGCACCGCACACCACCGCGCTGCTCGCCACGCACGCAAACGCCGCCGAACGCTAAGCTTGGCCTGGCCAGGCTTCAGCCTGGCCCGCTCGCCTTGCCGTCCCCTAGTTTGAGCCTCGCCGGGAACCCGGAGTACACTGAGAGTGTCTAAATGATCGTGCGCAAAATCCACGGCCTGGCTCTCCTGCTACTGGCCCTCGTTCTGTTCGCGGCCCCGTGTCTGGCGGCGGCTGGCGACCAGCCCGTCTTGCCGCAGAAGTTCGGCGGGTGGGCTCTCTCTTCCGCCGCGGAAGTCCCCAACGCCAGTCTCTCCGGCGCGCTCGGCGATAACTTCGCGGTTCTGGTGGAATCCGGACTGATCAGCGCCCAAAGAGGCACATACACCCTCGCGCCGCCGGCAGGCGGCAGTACCCCTGGTACCATGCAGGCCGCTCTCTACCGCTTTCGCGATTCGAACGGCTCTTACGGCGCCTACACCTTTCTGCGCACGGCGGATATGTCCAGCTCCGACCTCACCGAAAAATCGGCCGTCGGCAGAGATCGCATCCTCGCCGTGGCCGGAAGTCTTCTGCTCAATCTCTCGGAGCCCGGCGCCGCGTCGCTTGCCGACCTGAAGTCGCTGGTTACGCTGCTCCAGAAGCAGATTCCTGCCACCAGCTATCCGACGTTGTGGCAATACCTGCCTGGGCAGGGCCTCGAGCGAACTTCGGACCACTACGTGCTCGGCCCGGCCGGACTGGAGAAGGTGTTTCCCTTCCGCAGCGGCGACTGGTTGGGCCTGAGCTTGGGGGCGGAAGCGGAGTCCGCGCGATACTACATGGGGCGCGGCTCGCTCTCGCTGCTCCTTACCGTCTATCCCACGCCGCAGCTCGCTCGCGTGAAGTTGCAAGAGCTTGCCACCAAGTACGGCGTGCAAACGCTCGATAGCGGCGAGCCCTCTGCCTCAACAGGCGGTTCGAGCGGAGCATCTACCGACGCTTCGGCGGTGCCTGCCGATTCCGCCAGCTCACCCGCCCTCTACGGCGAGCGCAGGGGATTGATGGTGGCGCTGGTGTCTGGCGCTCGCGACGCTCGCGAGGCGCGCACGCTGATCGATCGCATCACCTACCAGACCTCCGTCACCTGGAACGAACCAAGTTGGGAAGCAAAGGAACCGCCGTTCCTGGTCATGATCGTGAATATTCTGATCGGGACATTGCTACTCCTTCTCTACGCCTTTATCGCCGGACTCGTGTTCGCGGGCGTTCGTTTGCTGGTAAAACGCTTCGCCCCGGGACGCTTCTTCGACCGGGATGAGGAAGTTGAGCTCATCCAACTGGGCCTCTTCAGCAAACCTATAGAAGCAAAGGACTTCCTGACGCTCAAACCGCCGGAGTAGCCCCGGCGCGACGCCCGATTTCCCCTTCCCGGCCGCCAAAATCGACTAAGGCATTGATTTCAATGCACTTAAAGTTGATTGTTTTCCGCAGATTTGTCTCTTGACTTAAACCCTAATGCTCTCCTACACTTCGACCCGAGGAATAAGTTCTGGGCCTCCGCGCATTGGCTCCAGGACCGGTTTCCCCTCTAGAGGCCCGTCCCGCCCGGGACGGGCCTTTTGCTTGCCAAAAGTGGAAGATCACCTCGAGATTTTCGTCCCTTGAAGCGCCAGAACTTCACGCATCCGTTACATTTTGCGTTCAAGCTTTGCTTCAGCTATTCACCGAGTGCATGAATCGGGAAATTATTTTTCTCGCCAGCCCATAGTGGCATTGCGCGGCCCCAACCGATTCGAATCGAACTTCCCATCACATCCTCGCGAACAGTGGCAGAATGAGACGCACCGAGCGGCGAGGGGAGAAATCCGCCAATGGCATTCGACTATGTAGTTCTGGGCGCGGGGAGACAGGGCGCCGCCGCCGCATACGACCTTGCCCGCCACGGAGACGCCGCACAGGTGGTGGTGGCAGACCTCGATGTGGCGCAAGCGCAGCGCGCCGCGGGCCGCGTGAACGATCTCATCGGGGAAGACTCAGCTTCGGCCGCGTCCGTGGACGTGCGCGACCAGGCCGCCGTCGCGCGCCTGCTTCACGGCGCATCCGCCGCCGTCAGCGCGGTACCCTACCACTTCAATCTCGGGATTGCGCGTGCCGCCATCGCCGCAGGAACCTCCCTCACCGATCTGGGCGGAAAAACCTCCATCGTCTTCCAGGAACTTGCGCTCGATGAAGAGGCCCGCGGCGCGGGGATCAGCCTGGTGCCCGATTGCGGCATGGTTCCCGGCCTGGGCACGTCGGTGTGCATGGCCGCCATGGAACTGGTCGAGCGTCCCACCGACGTCTTCCTGTGGGACGGCGGACTGCCCCAGCATCCGCAGCCGCCGTGGAATTACATCCTCACGTTTCACTTTGAAGGACTCATCAACGAGTATTGCGGCACCACGGAGTTCCTTCGCGAGGGGCGCCTGGTGGAAGTGCCCTGCTTCGAGGAGCTGGAGCACGTGGAGTTCCCTGCCCCGCTCGGAAAGCTGGAAGCGTTTACCACCGCGGGCGGCACATCCTCCGCGCCACGCACGTTCTTTGGCCGGCTGCGCACCTACCAGAATAAGACGCTGCGCTACCCCGGCCATTGCGCTCAGTGGAAAACGCTGCGCGACGCCGGGCTGTTCGGCGACCAGCCCGTCGAGTCAGGTGGCGGATCGCCCGTGCGCCCGCGCGACCTGCTCCGCGAGCTGCTGGACCATCAGCTCCGTCCCCGCGCGGGCGAAAAAGACGTCTGCATCCTGCGCGCAAAGGCCGTTGGCGAATCGGAAGGAAGGCCCGCTGCGGCCGTCGTGGACATCTTCGATTACTACGACGAGAAAACCGGATTCACCGCCATGGAGCGCACCACCGGCTGGCACGCGGCCATGATGGCCACGTTCGCAGCCCGCGGCGAAATCGAAAAGGGAGCTGTGCCCGTGGAACGCGCCGTGAGCGGCAAGCGCATCCTCGAAGAATGCCGCAAGCGTGGGATGAAGGTGGAGCAAACGGTTCGATCAATCTAACGGTCCGAGAGGCTTCGGCCATCTCCTCCATGATAAAATGGGGCATTGGCAGGTCTGGTGCAGGAGGATGCCGTGCCCAACGTGCTGGTCAACAAAGCTCACGAACTCAAAGATGGGACTCGCGCCGCGGTCGAAGCGGAATTGGGTCGCGAGCTTGCGGACGATGAGGACGTGACGATTATGGCCTTCTCACCACACGCCGCTCCCCGCGGCAAGGCTCGGCAAGCAGCAGTTCGCGGCCTCAAAGGGCATTTCAGGAAGGTCGACCGGCGCACACGGAAGACGTCTGCCCAGGAGACGGAAGCCGCAATAAAGGAGGCGCTTCGCACGATACGCCCCGGGTATCGCGAGCGCGAGTGAGGATCGTTTTCGACAGCAATATGCTGGTCAGGGCACATCAACATGCCCAAGGACCTGCTCGGCGAGCACTCCTCCAGGTCATTGCGGCTCAGGACGTCATCGTTCTTTCCGGCTACATCCTGAGTGAACTCGGGCGAGTTCTCCGATATCCCAGGCTGTCGCAACGTTCCGGCCTTACGCCGAATGACATCGCCGCGTACCTGGAGCAGCTCGCAAACATTTCGTGGCTCGTCACGCCGGAGGCCGTTCCCCCGTTATTGTTACGAGACGCTGAGGACGCACCCATTCTGGGAACAGCGCTCGCTGGCAAGGCCGATTTCCTATGCACCCGCGATACCCACTTCTTCGACGCCCGAGTGGTCCGGTTCTGCGCCGACCGCGGGATTCGCGTCCTTACGGAATTGGAATTACTCGAAAATCTGAGGAGTTGAACGGCCAGACCGACACGCCTCCATAACGTCGCCAGCAAACCATCAGGACGAAATGGGCCCGGCAACAGCCGGGCCGCTCAGGCGAACACGTCGTAGATGTAGTCGTAGGCGGCGAGGGCGGCTTTGCCCAGCGCGCCTGCGGCTACGCGCTTCACGATCTCCTCGCGCTCCAGGTCGAACACCGCTTCCAGGATTTGCGCGCGGTCGTGCGCGTTTGCCTGCCCCACGACGAACAGGATCCGCGCGCTGTGCTGGATGTAGCGTGGCGAAAGTAACTGCCGCTTCAGCAGATCCATGATGGCCGGCGCCTTGGTGCGATCGAAGCGGCCCGCATCGCCGCGGCGATCCAGCTCCGCAAAAAACTGCGCGGTCCACTCGTTGTGGTATTCCCACACCTTTTCAAACAGCGCGGGCGTGAACCGTTCGCCTGCCTTCACCTGCTGCGCGTTTACAGAAGGCACCACGCCATCCGCGGTGAG
>DATFZR010000134.1:0-2381 GCA_035314265.1 Candidatus Acidiferrales bacterium | reverse complement strand
CTCTCATGCCCGAGCGATTCCACTTCCGCGACCTGCGCGAGTTGCTGGCCAAGGCCAACGAAGAGAAGTCCGGCGATCAACTGGCCGGCATCGCCGCGCGCACGGAACGCGAGCGCGTGGCCGCGAAGCGCCAACTGGCTGACCTGCCGCTCGCGGAAATCGTCGAGCAGCCGGTGATCGACCCTGCCGAGGACGAAGTCAGCCGCCTGATTCTCGACTCCCACGACCGCGAGCGCTTCCAAGCCATCCGCAGCATGACCGTGGGCGAATTCCGTGAATTCCTGCTGGACGACGCCACCACCGGCGAACAGTTGAAAGCCCTGCAATGGGCCATTACGCCGGAAATCGCGGCCGCCGCGGCCAAAATCATGAGCAACAAAGACCTGGTGCTTGCCGCTGCGAAAATCCGCAACGTCACGCGCTGCCGCAACACCATGGGCGAGCAGGGCGTGCTGGGCATCCGCGCGCAGCCCAATCATCCGGTGGACGACGTGGCGGGCATCCTGCTCGCCGCGTTCGAAGGGCTGCTGTATGGCTGCGGCGACGCCGTGATCGGAGTGAACCCCGCCTCCGACGCCGTTGAAACCGTCCATGCCATCCTCTGCGGCCTCGACCGGCTGATCAGCTCTTACGGCGTGCCGACGCAATTCTGCTGCCTCGCGCACATCACCACGCAGCTTGCGGCGATCGAGCGCGGCGCGCCGGTGGATCTGCTCTTCCAATCCGTGGCGGGCACGGAAGCGGCCAACCGCAGCTTCGGCATCAGCTTGGCGCTGCTCAAGGAGGGCCGCGAGCAGGTACTCGAGCATCGCCGGCAGCGCGACGTGGCCTGGAAGGGCACGAACGCGATGTATTTCGAGACGGGACAAGGGAGCGCGCTTTCCGCCGAGGCGCATCACGGCGTGGACCAGCTCACTCTGGAAGCTCGCGCCTACGGCGTGGCCCGTGCCTTCGATCCGTTCCTGGTCAACAGCGTGGTCGGCTTCATTGGTCCCGAATATCTCTACGACGAGCGCCAGATTATCCGCGCCGGCCTTGAAGACCACTTCATGGGCAAACTCCTGGGGCTGCCCATGGGCTGCGACGTGTGCTACACGAACCATGCCGCCGCAGACCAGAATTCGGCGGACAATCTGCTGCTCCTGCTCGCCGCGGCTGGCTGCAACTACTTCATGGGTGTGCCCTGCTCTGACGACGTGATGTTGAATTACCAGTCCACGAGCTACCACGACGCATTGGCGGCGCGCAGACTCTTCCACTTGCGGCCCGCGCCTGAGTTTCTGGCCTGGCTCGAAGCGTCCGGAATCTATCGCGATGCGGAGCCGGTGCTCCTGGACGCGGCAGCGCGCCGCCGATTGATGCAGGGGTTGGAATCCTCGCTTGAGGAGACGGCCTAGGTGGCAGAAGAAAAGCAAACGTCGCTCACCGCCGCCGACCTTCCCGAACTCGTGCGGAAAATCCGGGCGCGCACACCGGCGCGCATTCTGGCCGGGCGCTCGGGCGCCGCCTATCGCACTGAGACGCAACTGGAGCTGCGCGAGGCGCACGCGGCGGCGCGCGATGCGGTCCGCGCTGAGCTGGATCTGGAATCCGCGTTCGGCAGCGCGTTTGTAGCGCAGTGGCGGCTGTTCGAGGTTGCCACCGAGGCGCGCTCCAAGGAAGAATTCCTGCTCGAGCCCGGGCGTGGCCGCCGTTTTGCCCAGACTGCCCGGCAAGAACTTTCCAACCGCTGCCCGCCCGGCACAGACGTACAAATCGCCATCGGCGACGGTCTCTCCGTAACGGCTGTAGCGGCGCAGGTGCCCGCGCTGCTCCCGCTGCTTGCGGAGGGCGCCCGCCAGCGCGGCTGGACCGTGGGCCAGCCCTTCGTGATCCGCCACTGCCGCGTGGGCGTGCTGAACGAAATTGGCGAACTCCTGTTCCCCAAGGTGGCCGTGCTGCTGATCGGCGAGCGCCCGGGCCTGGCCACTGCGGAAAGCCTCTCCGCGTACATGGCGTACCAGCCGCGCAAGGGGCACACAGACGCCGATCGAAACCTGGTCTCCAACATCCACGCGCGCGGCCTCGGCGCGCAGGCTGCAGCGGCAAAGATACTGGACCTCGCGGGCCGGATGATGGCACAGGGCGCCGGCGGCCTCGCCGTGCGCGATGAGCCCCGATTGCCCTGAGCTGGCCTTTTTCAGAAAATTCCTCAAGTTATCCCCCGGTCACGAACAAGGCCATATAATGGAGCGCATCGCCCGGGAGGTCCCAATGACCCGCATTCTACTTTCCCTGCTTTTTCTTCTTTTCAGCCTGCCCCCATGTGCGGCACAGGAGCGCGCGGCCCTGCCTGCCGATGCGGCCGTGCACGCGCCCGCAGTCCGAGACACTGCTCAAAA
>DATFZR010000133.1:0-2400 GCA_035314265.1 Candidatus Acidiferrales bacterium | reverse complement strand
GCGCTGTTCTCCGCGCCGATTGCGGACCCGCGTCCGGAGAACTGGACGGAGGTGATTCCGCACCGTGCTGACGTGATGCTTGCGGGCATGGACTTCTTCGCGGGCCATTCCGTGATTCAGGAGCGCGAAGACGGCCTGCCGCGGATGCGCGTCACCGATCTGCGGACAGGAGAATGGCACCGCATCGAGTTTCCCGAACCGGCGTATTCGGCGGGACCTGGGAACAACTTCGAATTTGATACGGATGTGTTCCGCTACGCGTATGAGTCGCTGGTGACGCCGCGCTCGGTGTACGACTACAGCATGGCCACCCGCGAGCGCACGCTGCGTAAACAGACTGAGGTGCTGGGAGGCTATGACCCCGCCCATTACGTCACGGAGCGCCTGCACGCAGTTGCCGAGGACGGCACGAGAATCCCCATTTCCATCGTGTACCGGCGCGGGCGCCGCATGGATGGTTCGCGGCCCATGTTGCTCGCAGGTTACGGTTCGTACGGCTACGCGCTGCCTGTGTCCTTCAACTCGAACCGCGTGAGCCTGCTGGACCGCGGGTTTGCCGTGGCGCTGGCGCACATCCGCGGCGGCGGCGAAATGGGGAAACCCTGGCACGACCAGGGACGCATGCTCCAGAAGCGCAACACGTTTACCGACTTCATCGCCGCAGCCGAGTTCCTGCTGGATCGGGGATACACGTCGCAGTCGCGGCTGGCAATCCACGGCGGCAGCGCCGGGGGCCTGTTGATTGGCGCCGTGCTGAACCTGCGCCCAGACGTGTGTCACGCCGCGTTGATGCACGTGCCCTTCGTGGACGTCCTGAACTCGATGCTGGATGCTTCGCTGCCCCTGACCGTGGGCGAGTTCGAGGAGTGGGGCAATCCCCAGGACCCCGGGCACTACGCCTACATGCGGACGTATTGCCCCTACACAAATCTGGCCGCGCGGGCCTATCCGGCCATCCTGATTCGCACCAGCTTGAACGACAGCCAGGTGATGTATTGGGAGCCGGCCAAATATACGGCCCGGCTGCGCACGCTGAAGACGGATCAGAACCCGCTGTTGCTCAAAGTGAACCTGGCGGCGGGCCATGGGGGCGCGTCTGGCCGGTATGACTACCTGCGCGAGGTGGCCTTCGACTACGCGTTCTTGTTACAGGTGTTCGGCCTG
Organism: Candidatus Acidiferrales bacterium; assembly: GCA_035314265.1. GTDB lineage: Bacteria > Acidobacteriota > Terriglobia > Acidiferrales > UBA7541 > JOPF136. The sequence goes on along the minus strand of DATFZR010000133.1, from coordinate 1,236 downwards.
GCCGGATAGGCCGGCAAAAAGTCCTCTATAGTTCGCTTGCGCTGCCCCCGCGGTTCTGCAACAATACGCCGCGGCAAGCTCAGCTATGCCGAAAGAACGGCCCAAGGTAAATATCGGCGAAGTGATCAGGAGCTATCGCGGCGAGCGAGGTCTCTCGCAGGGCGATATCGAACGGCGTACCGGCCTCCTCCGCTGTTACCTCTCCCGCGTCGAAAACGGACACACCGTCCCCTCCCTGGAAACGCTTGCGAAAATTGCCGAGGCCATGGATATGAGCCTGGCGGACTTTTTCCCCAGTATGGAGACGGCCCGGGAGCGCGAAGCCAAGAAGGCGCTGGGCGAGCTCTCCGCAGACGAAATCCGCTTCCTGGGCGAGATCAAGCGTTACAGCTCCACCCTCTCCGACGAGAATAAGCGGCTGGTGCTGGCCATGATTCGCAAGATGGCCACGGTCGTTCCCCCACAGAGAAAAGTGGCGGTCCGACGCGTATCGTTCTAGCAAGCCCGCGCCCCGCGCCCCCGCGTGGGCAGAGTCCGCCAACTCCCTGCCCAAGCCCCAGAATATTTCTCAGAACAGCGGCTAACGCGAGCCGTGTCGCGTGGGGTCCACAATGGCGCGGAAGACCTTCCCGCGGCCGATCAACTTCTCGCCGCAGTGCGCCGTCACCTCGAAAGCCAGAAAGCGGCCGCTGGCGCCTTCATACCGCGCCCACACGCGCAGCCGCGCGCCCACCCCGCAGGCTTTCAGGTGGTCCACCTCGATGCGCGTGCCCACTGTGATTTCGCCGGGAGCGAGCGATGGTTCCACCGCGCGCGACGCCGCCACTTCCATCAGGCCGATCATGGCCGGCGTCGAAAGCACGGCGGGGAGGCGCGGGTCAAAGTGCTGGATGGTGAATTCGTGGGGCACGTCCTGCTCGAAGCTGTGCTCCAGGCCTAGGGCCAGTGCGGCGGGATCGGTGGACAACGCTGCGCTCCAGTCGTTAGCGGGAAACCGCGCCCAGGTTGCGCGTCGCGGGCGCCGGGCGGAAGAAGCTGCCGAAAATCTGTCCGAGTGTGAGGCCCAGCTGGGACCACAGCCGCCGCTTCAGCGTGCGGTAATCCTGCGAGCCGCTAAAGATGTCGCGCATCAGCGCGCAGAAGGCCGGGCTGCGCCGTACGAACTGGATCATGCGTGTGGTCACCGCGCCGCCCAGAAACGTGCCGGTAAACAGACGCCGCGCCATGTGCACGGCA
>DATFZR010000132.1:0-8023 GCA_035314265.1 Candidatus Acidiferrales bacterium | reverse complement strand
TTCCTTTTCGGTAAGGGAAGTGCCCACGGTCAGAAATGCACTGACCGTGGCTACCCGTGCTTCCGCCTCTTACGGCGGGAATTGGTTACCGTTGCGCTTTCATCGGAATTTTTACCCCGCGCTGGCCGGCGCAGGCGCGGGCTTCGTCGTAGCCTGCGTCTACGTGGCGGGCTACGCCGGTGCCGGGGTCGTTGGTCAGGACGCGCTCGATGCGTGCGGCCATTTCTTTTGTGCCGTCGGCGACGGTTACCTGGCCGGCGTGGAGCGAATAGCCGATGCCTACGCCGCCGCCGTTGTGGATGCTCACCCAGGAGGCGCCGCTCGCGGTGTTGAGCAGGGCGTTGAGCAGGGGCCAGTCGGCGATGGCGTCCGAGCCGTCCAGCATTTTTTCGGTTTCGCGGTAAGGGGAGGCCACGGAGCCGCAATCGAGGTGGTCGCGGCCGATTACGATGGGAGCTTTCAGTTCGCCGCGGGCTACTAGGTCGTTGAGGGCGAGGCCGAATTTGTCGCGTTCGCCGTAGCCAAGCCAGCAGATGCGCGCGGGAAGGCCCTGGAACTTTACGCGTTTCTGGGCGAGGCGGATCCAGCGGGCCAGGGATTCGTCGTGTGGGAAGAGTTCGAGGACGAGCTTGTCTGTGCGGTGGATGTCGGATGGCTCGCCGGAGAGAGCGGCCCAGCGGAATGGCCCGCGGCCTTCGCAGAATTGCGGGCGGATGTAGGCGGGCACGAAGCCGGGGAAGGCGTACGCGTCCTTGACGCCATGCTCGAAGGCGAAGGTGCGGATGTTGTTGCCGTAGTCGAAGGTGACGGCGCCGAGCTTCATCAGGTCGAGCATGCCCTGGACGTGCGCGGCCATCGAGGCGAGCGAGCGGCGGCGGTATTCGGCGGCGTCGCGTGTGCGCAGCTCGGCGGCCTGCTCGACTGTGAGGCCTTGCGGGATGTAGCCGCCTACGGGGTCGTGCGCGCTGGTCTGGTCTGTGAGCAGGTCGGGAACGACGCCGCGGCGGGCGAGTTCGGGGATCAGGTCGGCGCAGTTGCCGACGAGGCCCACGGACGCGGCTTCGCGTTTGCGCACGGCGTTCTTCAGGATGCGCAGGGCCTCGTCGAGATCGTTGACCATCACATCGCAATAGCCGGTTTTGACGCGGCGCTTGATGCGCTCGGGGTCCACGTCAATGCCCAGGAAGGCGGCGCCGTTCATGGTGGCGGCGAGAGGCTGGGCTCCGCCCATGCCGCCCATGCCGCCGGTGACGACCAGGCGGCCGGCGAGGTCGCCGCCGAAATGCTTGCGCGCGGCGGCGGCGAATGTTTCGTAGGTGCCCTGGAGGATTCCCTGCGTGCCGATGTAGATCCAGCTGCCGGCGGTCATCTGGCCGTACATGGTGAGGCCGGCGCGTTCGAGTTCGCCGAACTTCTCCCAGTTGCTCCAATGGCCGACGAGGTTGGAGTTGGCGATCAGGACGCGCGGGGACCAGGGATGCGTGCGGAAGACGCCTACCGGCTTGCCGGATTGGACGAGCAGGGTTTCGTCGTTTTCCAGCTCGCGCAGGGATTTGACGATGGCTTCGTAGCAGGCCCAGTTACGCGCGGCTTTGCCGGTGCCGCCGTAGACGACCAGGTCGTCGGGGCGCTCGGCGACGTCGGGATCGAGATTGTTCATCAGCATGCGCAGGGCGGCTTCCTGCTGCCAGCCTTTGCAGGAGATGGTGGCGCCGCGCGGGGCGCGGATGGCGGAGTGGGCGGGTGCGCCTGTGAGCGTGGTCATGGGCGAGGATGCTCTGCGACCCAGTGTACTCCACCGCTTGCGGCCGGGACTAGAACCTCAACGCGGAGTTCACCGAGGCACGGAGGGCACGGAGTGCGGAGCGGGTGTCCGAATATTTCCGTTGGACGAAGGGTCGCGATAGAGTGATGGCGTGAGCGAGTATCTTCCTCTGCCGCAGCGGTTGCTGGCGGCGCTCGATGCGCATCCCACGGCGCGGGCGCAGCTCTATCGCACGGACGCGGGCTGGCAGCCGATTTCATCAGCGGAGTTCTTGCGGCGGGTGGCGTGTCTTTCGACGACGCTCGAGCGCATGGGCGTGCGCGCGGGGGATCGTGTGGGGCTGTTTGCGGCGAACTCGCCGGAATGGCATACGGCGGATTTTGCGATCACCGGGCTGGGCGGCGTGGTGGTGCCGATTTATTTCCACGAGTCGGCGGAGCGGATGGCGTACATCCTGAACGACTCGGGCGCGAAGGTGCTGTTTGTGGCCGGAGACGACCAGGCGCGTGCGGTGGGCGCGTTGCACGGGCGGCTGAAGACGGTGGAGCGGGTGATCCTTGCGCCCGTGGGAGGAAAGGCGAGCGACCATTCGTCCTGCGCTTATGGGGAGCCACTGTGGTTTGATTCCGTGCTCTCCGCCTGCGGCGACGCGGAGATTGCGACGTACCGGCAGCGCGCGGCGCAGGTGACGCTCGATCAGTTGGCGACGCTGATTTACACGTCTGGAACGACGGGCGAGCCGAAGGGCGTGATGCTGACGCACCGGAATCTGGCCTCGAACGCGGAGGACGCCTGCCCGAAGGTGGATTTCCGTCTGGACGAGGTGGGACTGAGTTTTCTGCCGCTCGCGCATATTTACGAGCGCACGGTGGATTACATGTACCTGTTCCAGGGCATGACCATTGCGTACGTGGAACGCATGGAAGAAGTGCCGCGGGCGCTCGTGGAGGTGCAGCCTTCGGTGGCGGCCGCGGTGCCGCGATTTTTCGAGAAGATTTACGCGAACATCATCGAGCGCGGGCGGGCCACGACGGGCTTCCGGCGGCGCGTGTTCGATTGGGCTATTGCCACCGCGGGGCGGGCGGCGGGCTGGAAGGCGTACGGGCGTCCTGCTCCGCTGGGGCTGCGGCTGGCGTGGATGGTGGCCGACCGGCTGGCGTATTCGAAGATGCGGGCGGGAATGGGCGGGCGCATCCGATCGTTTGTTTCGGGCGGAGGGCCGCTGACTCGCGAATTGGCGGAGTTCTTCTGGGCCATAGGGCTGCCGGTGTATCAGGGTTACGGGCTGACGGAAACGTCGCCGATTGTTTCCACGAACTGGCCGGAGAAGTACAAAACGGGAACGTCCGGATTTCCAACGCCGCGGGTTGAAATACGTATCGCGGCGGACGGGGAGATCGAAGTGCGCGGGCCCTGCGTGATGGCGGGGTACTACAACCGTCCGGAGGAAACGAAAGCCGCGATCGGCGCCGATGGGTGGTTCCGCACGGGCGATATCGGCCACCTGGATGAAGACGGCTACCTGGTGGTGACGGACCGGAAAAAGGACCTGCTGAAAACGGCGGGAGGAAAATTTGTGGCGCCGCAGCCCATCGAGAACCGGCTGAAGACTTCGCCGTACATCCTGAACGCGGTGGTGGTGGGCGACGGAAGAAAATTCGTGTCGGCGCTGGTGGTGCCGAACCTGGCTGCGGTGGAAGCGGCGGCGCGAACAGCGGGCGTCGCGTTTGCGAAGCCGGCGGACCTGGTGGGCAATCCGTGGACGCAGGGTCTGATTGGGAGCGAGGTGGAACGTGTGTGCGCGGATATGGCCCAGTACGAGAAGATCAAGCGGTTCGCGCTGCTGCCGGAGGATTTTACGTTTGCCAACGGGGAAGTGACCTACACGTTGAAGGCGCGGCGGCGGGAGATTGAAAAGCGGTATCGCGCGGCGATTGAATCGCTGTACGCGGATGTGGCGGAGCCGCGGCCGGCGGGCGCGGCTTTGGCGTCGTAGGGGCGCGGCGGAGACGGCTGTAGAATGATGTGGGGGACGCATTCATGGGCGACGCATTGGTGATTGCCGGGCGGGCGTTTCAGTCGCGGCTGATTGTGGGCACGGGGAAGTACCGCAGCTTTCAGGAAATGGGGCGGGCGCACGCGGCCTCCGGCGCGGATATGGTGACCGTGGCCGTGCGACGCGTGAACCTGACGGACCGCACGAAGGAATCGCTGCTCGACTACATTGACCGCGAGAAAATCTTCCTGCTGCCGAATACAGCGGCGTGCTACACGGCGGATGAAGCCATCCGCACGGCGCGGCTGGGGCGCGAGGCGGGCCTTTCGAACTGGGTGAAACTGGAAGTGATTGGCGACCAGCAGACGTTGTTTCCGGATACGGAGCAACTGCTGGAGGCTACGCGCGTGCTGGTGAAAGAAGGCTTCGTGGTGCTGCCGTATACGAACGACGACCTGATCGTGGCGCGCAAACTGATTGATGCGGGGGCGGCGGCGGTGATGCCGCTGGCCGCGCCTATTGGCTCCGGGCTGGGCATACAGAACGAGACGGCGCTGCGCATTCTGCGCGAGCGGATTACCGAGGTGCCGATGATCGTGGATGCGGGTGTGGGGACCGCGTCTGACGCGGCGGTGGCCATGGAGCTGGGCGCCGACGGCGTGCTGATGAATACGGCGATTGCGGAGGCGCAGGACGCGGTGCTGATGGCGGAGGCTATGCGCGACGCGGTGAATGCTGGAAGGAAGGCGTTTTTGGCGGGGCGGATGCCGAAGCGGTTGTATGCGTCGGCGTCTAGTCCGGTGGCGGGAGTGGTGAGGTAGGGAAGGGAGAGTTGAGAGTTGCTGCTCCCTGCTGGCACTGTTGCAGGATTTCGAACTAACCCCGCAGTCACGCTTCCGAGATTCAACCTCTGACAATTGTTGGGAATAGGGCGAACCAGAGCGTGTTTACGCCGGCGTGGACCAGGGCGGAGGCGAAGATGGAGCGCGTCTTCATCCACGCGGTGCCGTAGGCGATGCCTGCAAAGGTGGCTAGCAGGGCGTAGCGCCAGTTGGGGAATCCGCCGTTGTTCAGGTGTGCCAGGCCGAAAATTACTGAGGCGACGAGCAGGCCGGCTACGTCGCTGCGCAGCGTGGTGGAGAGTAGATTCTGAAGGAGGCCGCGGAACAGGAATTCTTCCGGCCAGGCGTTGAAGACGAGGATTCCCAGGGCTGTGAGCGGCAGCGCCTTCAGCCGATCCATTGAAGGTGCGAAATGGATGAAGCCGATCCACTGGCCCACGCCAATGGCCAGCACCGCAAACCATGCCAGGTTGGCCAGCACGACGAATCCCCAGCCGGGAGCCCAGGCCACGCTGTAACCGATTCCCTCGAGCCGGCGCACCAACAGAAATGCAATTAGACCTACGGTGATGGCGTAGGCGGCCCAAAGAGGATGCGACAGGCCGGCGGGCGGGTAGGGGAATGCGGTCTGCAGGATGTGCAGTTCAGCGGGAAACCAGATGCAGAGCGCGGCGGCGTAGTCCTGCCAACGGCCTGGTGCGGCGCGATCGCCGGCGCTGAGCAGGAGCGCGGCGGGAACGAGCGCATAGGCGAGCGCGATGGCAGCGGCCCGCCAACTGAAGAGGCCCGTACCGAGCACGTAGGCCAGATAGACGAGAAACGGGGCCAGAGGCAGCATCCCGCGCAGAGGGTGCAGGGCGGCGGCCAGGCGGCCGGAGACGCCCTCTGCGGCGAATCCCACTTGCACGGCGAACAGTGCGGCGAAGACGCCCAGGGCAATCGCGAACTGCGGCCCTCCCAGACCACGCCATGTTCCGGCGAAAGCGCCGGCGAGGCACACACCGGCCCACAGGCCTGCGGCTAGCGGGAGTTTCATCTGGCGCGTTTCCGGCATAGCGAGATAGTCTAGCGCGGAAAAACCCACGGTCAGAAATGCGCTGACCGTGGCTACCACACCATCCTATGTCGTCCGCCAAAGATTCTTCGCCACGGTCTTCACCGGAGCAACGGCTTGCTTATATTGACTGGATGCGCGGGCTGGCCTGCGTGCTGATGTTCCAGTGGCATTGCTACGAATCGTGGCTGGGCGGGGCGGCGCGGGAGACGAGATTTTTCGGCTGGTCGGCGCTGGGCGGAACATTTCCGGCGCCATTGTTTTTGTTTCTGGCGGGGATTTCGTTTGGGCTGATCACAGACCGGCTGCGCGCCCGCGGCGTGCCTGCCGCGCAGATCGCGCGGCAGACGATCACGCGCGGCGCGGAAATCTTCGGGCTGGGGCTGCTGTTTCGCGTGCAGGAGTTCGCGCTCGGCTGGGGATGGGCGCCGTGGACGGATCTGCTGCGTGTGGACGTGCTGAACATCATCGGCCTGTCCATTATTTTTATGGGTGTGCTGTGTTTTGTGACGCAGGGGCGCGCGGCGAGCATCGCCTGGGCCATCGCCGTGGCGCTGGGGATTGCGCTGGCCACGCCGCCGCTGTGGACGACCATGCGGCCCGCATTTCTGCCGTGGTATCTGGAGTCTTACATCAACGGCGTACACAACGTGGGGACGCCGCAGTTTTACCTGTTTCCGATTTTTCCTTGGACGGGATTTGCGTTTGCCGGGCTGGCTGTGGGATTCGTGCTGACGCGGCCGGCTGCCCGCGAAAGACCCGCGGCCACGGTGGCGGCACTGGGCGGCGCGGGTGCGGCGCTGGTGGCAGCGGGACTGGCGCTGGACGCAGCGCCGTGGCGCATGTACGCGGAGTATGACTTCTGGCATTCCAGTCCTGAGTTTTTTCTGATCCGCTCGGGACTGGTGCTGGTGGTGGTGCTGGGCGCGTATGCGTGGTGCCGCTGGGGATTCGGCACGGTGGGGTTCAGCCCGATCATCCAGTTGGGGCTTACGTCGCTGCTCGTGTATTGGGTACACATTGAGTTTGTGTACGGGCGATTTTCGCTACTGCCGAAGAAGGCGTGCGGGATTGGAACGGCTACGGCGGGATTCGTAGCGATATTTCTGGGGATGCTGGTTCTGTCGGTAACGCGGACGCGTTGGAAGGGGAGGGCGCCCCCACGATAATGCGTTTTGGGCCGCTACTTTAGGGGTTGATTTGGCGCGGGTGGCGGAGACGGCTGCGGGTCGTCGGGGATGGGGAAGATCATTTCGCCGGGGCGCGCCAGGCCCATGTCTTCGCGCGCGGCCTTTTCGATGGCTGCGGGATCCGTTTGCAGGGCGCGGATTTCGCCGGAGAGTTGCGTGTTCTCGTGCTCCAGGTGATCGAGTTCCTGCTGCACCTGCTGGATTTCGTGCTGGCTGCGGCGCATGGAGAGGTAGCCGTAGGGACCGAAGAGCGTGTGCGCCAGCACCAGCACGAGCAGCGCTCCGCCGGCGTAGATGCCCGCGCGGCGCAGGCGCCGGCGCCAGGGCGATTCGCGTTTTGCGCGCCGGCGGCTCACGACTCAATCCATTTCTCCGCAGCGCCCTGCAATTGTTGCGAGGCTGCGGGCGACGAGGCTTCGGTGTAGACGCGCAGTATGGGCTCGGTGCCCGAGGCGCGCATGAGGATCCAGGAGCCGTCTTTGAAGATGAGCTTGAGCCCGTCGGTGCGGTCAATGCGCGCAATCGGGCGCGCGGCAAATTCCTTGGGGTCCTGGCGCAGGCGTTCGAGCGTGCGCGCCTGGACTTCCGCGCTGAGGTGCAGGTTGGCGCGGAGGGGCCAGAATTCGGCGCCCACTTTGCGGAACAGCGCCTGCAATTGCTCGCGAACGGTGGCGCGGCGGGCCGCGGTCATTTCCGCCACGAGCAGGCAGGCGAGGATGCCGTCTTTTTCCGGGACGTGGCCGCGGATGCTCAAGCCGGCGCTTTCTTCGCCTCCCAGGGCGATTTTGTCTTGCTTGATGTTTTCGCCCACGTACTTGAATCCCACGGGCGTTTCGTAGACGGGCTGGCCGTAGACCTTGGCCACTGCGTCCAGCAGGTGCGAGGTGGCTACGCTGCGCGTGACGCCCAGCTTCCAGCCGCGGGATTCCACGAGATAGTCATAGACGAGAGCCAGAATGTGATTCGGCGAGACGAAGCTGCCGTCGGCGTCCACGATGCCGAAGCGGTCTGCATCGCCATCGGAGGCGAGGCCCGCGGCGGCTTTCTTTGCTTTCACGACGTCCGCAAGGGGGCGCAGATATTCCTCGCTCACGTCGGGGCCCGAGCCGTCGAAGAGCACGTCGCGCTCGGCCTGGATGGTGGTGACGGCGACGCCTTCTTCCTCGAGCACGCGGT
>DATFZR010000131.1:0-8274 GCA_035314265.1 Candidatus Acidiferrales bacterium | reverse complement strand
CAGACCCTCGTGTGGGGACCCGCCGCGGTGGAGTCCTACTACAAGCCGGTGCTCTCCATCGGCGGCGATTTCGGCCTGGTGAGCCCGCACGACTTGAGCCACCTGGACCTGCTGATTTGCGACGTGTCCGGGCACGGAATCAGCTCCGCGCTGCTCGCCAACCGCATCTACACGGAAACGGTTTCGCTGCTGCGCGGCGGCGCGCATCCCGGCAAGCTGCTCCACGGGCTGAACAAGTTTGTAGTCGAGCAGATCGGGATCAGCGGCTTCATGTTCACGATGGCCGTGGCACGCCTCGACTATGCCGGACGCAAGCTCACCTACGCCGCGGGCGGCCACCCGCCCGCGTTCCTCATTTCAACTTCCGGTGAGCTTCGCCAGCTCGATTCGCGCTCCACCATTCTGGGCGCGATGGAAGACGCCGTTCCCGAGCATTCCGCGGACCACTACGAGCTCTCCGCCGGCGACCGCCTGATGATTTACTCCGACGGGCTGACGGAGGTATGGGACGCGCAGGAAGAAATGCTGGGCATCGAAGGCCTGGGAGAGCTCGCGCTCAAATCGGCCAAGCTGCCCCTTCATACCATGCGCGAGAACATCATCCGCGGCGTGGTCTCCTTCAGCGCTACGCCCGTGCACGACGATATGTCGCTCGTGCTCCTCGAAGTTCGCTGACAGAGAGGAGCGCCGCCAAGATGGCGGCGGTACAAAATAGGAGCGTCCGGCGGCGCGTCTCGCAGTGCCATTTCGTACCGCCGGCATCTTGCCGGCGTCTTTCTACTGCCCGTTTTGGATTCCTCCCCAAACCCTTGCTACAGTTCATCCCACCATGGGCATCCTGCACCTCAACGTGGAAATCGCCGCGCCGCGCGATCGCGTGTTCGTCTTCTTCGTCCCGCAGCGCATGCCGCTCTGGTACGCCCCGGAGATGGAGACGCAGTTTGAGGTGACCGGCGGCGAGCCCGACTTCCGCACGGGACAGAAGGTGCGCATCAGCGGCCGCCTGGGCGGCCGCGAGGTTGCGCTGGTGGCCGTGGTGCAGCGCTACGAGTGGATGCACTCGCTCGATTGGGAATTCCAGGATGCCTACGGCGTGCGCGGCCGGCAAATGTGGCAAGTAGACGACGCGCCCGGCATTGGTGGCCCCGGCAAGGGGCCCGTGCCAGTCGGGATTGGTGGCCCCGGCAAGGGGCCCGTGCCAGTCGGCATTGGTGGCCCCGGTAAGGGGCCTGTGCCGGTCCCAACCGGAACGCGAGTGGCCATGCACGAGTGGTACACGTTCCCCGGCCGCATGGGGCGCTGGCTCGATCCCATCCTGATGCGGCCCAGCATCCGCGCGCGCGACAAGCGCATGCTCGCAAAGCTCAAAATGCTCGCCGAAGGACTCGGTGCGAAGTAAAGCGCCTGTGTCGCGGCCGCCTCGTCCTGAATGTCTGCCTGAACGCCGTCCCGTCAGCCCTCCCAAGGGTTCACCGGCCACCGGCCGCTTCCCCATGCGTCCTGATAACAAACTTATGTTAACTAGATTTCGCCCCCATAAATCCCCAGTTTGGCCCCCTTTTCACAGCGATTTCGTGCCGCCATCACCCCTTTACCGCCGTTATTTCGTACCGCCGGCTTCCAGCCGGCTCCCCTCCTTCCTCGCATCAAATCCCGCACGCGCACTCGAGAAGCCATCCGTATTTACTTCTCGCGCGGAATTGCAACTTGGTGCGCGCCATCCGCGGGAGCTGCGTAGGCGGGGCGCCGGGCAGGCGCGCGCTTCGGCAGTTCGCGTTCGAGTTTCCGTAGCCACCGCAGTTCCGTTTCGAATTGTGCGACATGCAGCGTGACGATCCACACCGCTTCATGGTGCGGGTGGCCAACCTCGTCGTAAATGGATTGCAGGATCTCTTTGGCGCGCCCGAGTTCCGTCTCCAGAAAAGCGCGGCGGCGGCGCACCTGCGTTCGCGCCACGGCGGCAGGAGCTTGCCAGGAGAGCGCGAGCCAGGTGAGAAATGCGGGACGCTCGCGCCCGCCCGTCCACATGGCCTGGCCGAGCGCACCGGCCAGCGCCTGCCGCCCGCTTTCCGTCGTGCGAAACACACTCCGCTCCGGCCCGGCGGCCGGCGCGTCCGTTTCGGCGCCAGCCAGAAGGTTCAGGCCGGCGAGCTTTTCGAGTGAGTAGTAAACCTGCGGGCGCGAAATGCCGGCCCAGTTGCGAATCTCACGGCGCTCGAGCTCGGCGTTTGCTTGATAGCCGTGCATCGGGCGCTCGGCGAGCAGGCTGAGCAGCACGAGATCGGGCGTGGTAAGCGCGCGGCGGCGCGCCCGGGACGAGAGTGGCGCGGCCTTCAGGCCGCGCCTCCTCTCGGGGTTTATTTTCCGAGCTGTCACGCCTTCGCCATCCGGCGCTTCGCGCCGGCGCCCGATGCGGCATCCGCAGCCTTCCTCCGCCGGCTCCAGTACCACCATTCGCACTGCCTCGCAGGCAGCCGTGGATTTCGCGCCTGGGCGACCGCCGCCGTAAACGTGTCCAGCACGCACAGGTCTTGCACCTGGCCCGTCTTGCGGCAGAGCGTCTCGTACATGGCCTGCGCGTCGCGGCGCGCAAGCTGTGCCACGCTGCGAATGCCGAGCATTTCGAAATCGCGAAGCATGGCCGGGCCGATGGAGACCAGGTCGGCGAGCTGGCGTTGAGCGGGCATGGAAAAATCCTCCTTGCACGGGCCGTGGGAACCTGCTACCCTCACCTAGTCTAATTAAGACTAGTAGCCCTGTCAAGGAGCTCTTGCCCGTATGCGCCCGATTCCTGCTGTGCTTCTGGCCGCGGTCCTGGCTGCTCTAGGAGCCGCTGCCGCATCTCACGCCCGGCCCCGTCCCCCCGAGAAGAAGGAACAGGAGAAGAAACCCATGATCAAGAAAGTCACGGCGGTGCTCTTCGTTTCTGAAGTCGAACCCTGCGCCAAGTTCTGGACCGAACAGTTCGGCTTCCAGAAACTCGCGGAAGTGCCGGAAGGCGGCAAGCTCGGCTTCGTCATGCTGCAGAAGGGCAACGTCGAGCTGATGTACCAGTCCTACGCCAGCGCGGACAAGGACTCGCCGGCCACGGGCGCCGTCGCGCGCAAAGGCCCCACCTTCCTCTACATCGAAGTCGACGACCTCGAGGTCATCAAGGCCATCGTCAAGGGAGCGGAAGTCACCATGCCGGAACGCACCACCTTCTACGGCTCCCGCGAGATCGGCATCAAGGATCCCGGCGGCCACTACCTCACCTTCGCGCAGTTTACCGCGCCTGCGCCCTGACCAAGCGCCCTGACCAAACACAATGACTAGGCGCCCTGACCAGGCGCACCGAGCCGTGCACCAAATTGATTCGCCTGTTCTTTGCACCTCCCGCGCGGCCTTGTGTTAACTTGCTGCGCTCATGATCCGGCGCATCGGAGTCCTCCTTTCCGGCCGCGGCTCGAACTTCGAGGCGCTGGCGGAGAGTTGCGCCGCAGGACGCATCCCCAACGCCGAAATCGCCCTGGTGCTGAGCAATCGCGAGGGCGCTCCGGGAATCGACCGGGCGCGTGAGCGGGGCATCCCGGCGCGCGCGATCGCATCGAAGGGTCTTGAGCGCGAGGCCTTCGACCGCCAGGTGGCCGCGGCGTTGCACGAGGCGCGCGTGGACCTGGTGTGCCTCGCCGGCTACATGCGCCTGCTCTCCGCCTACTTCGTCGCGCAATTTCCCGGCCGCATCCTGAACATTCATCCGTCGTTGCTGCCGGCGTTTCCGGGTCTCGAAGCCCAGCGGCAGGCGTTCGAGCACGGCGCCAAGTTCAGCGGCTGCACCGTACACTTCGTGGACGAGAATCTGGACGCTGGCCCGATCATCCTGCAGGCCGCCGTGCCGATCCGCGACGACGACACGGTCGACGCGCTCTCCGCGCGCATCCTCGCGGAGGAGCATCGCATCTATTCCCTGGCCGCCGCCATCGTGCTCGATGGCCGCTACCGCATCGAGGGCCGGCGTGTAATCCTGTTGTAGGGCGAATCTCGTAGAGCGAATCGGCGAATGGCGGAAACATTCCAACCCGTAGACCAGCAGCTCGAATACATCGGCAAGGGCGTGGCCGAGATGATTCCGATGGCCGAGCTGCGCGCCAAGCTGGAGGCGTCGCGCGCCTCCGGCAAGCCGCTGCGCGTCTACCTGGGCGTCGATCCCACGGCGCCGGATATTCACCTGGGCCATACCGTGGTGCTGCGCAAGCTGAAGCACTTCCAGGACCTCGGGCACACCGCGATTTTCCTGATCGGCGACTTTTCCGCCATGATCGGCGACCCCACGGGACAATCCGAAACGCGCCCGCCCCTCACGCGTGAAGAAGTGGACTCCAACGCGAAAACCTATCTCGAGCAGGTCTACAAGATCCTCGACCGGCAGAAAACCGAGGTGCGTTACAACAGCGAGTGGCTGGACAAGCTGACCAGCCATGAAGTCGTGCGCCTCTGCGGCCACTACCGCCTGGCGCGCATGCTGGAGCGCGAGGATTTTCGCTCGCGCCTCGCGCAGAACCAGCCCATCTCCGTCCACGAGCTGCTCTATCCGCTGCTCACCGCGTACGACGCCGTTGCGCTCAAGTCCGATGTCGAGCTGGGCGCCACGGAGCAGAAATTCAATCTCCTGGTGCATCGCGACATCCAGCGCGAGTACGGACTGCCCTCGGAAGTGGCCGTCACCATGCCCATCCTCGTCGGCCTCGATGGCTCGCGCAAAATGTCCAAGAGCCTCGGCAATTACATCGGCATCACCGAGCCGCCGGACGCCATGTTCGGCAAGCTCATGTCCATCTCCGACGAGCTGATGTGGAGTTACTACGATTTGCTCACAGACGCGCCCAGCGCCGACCTGCGCGCCATGCGCGCCGAAGTGGAAAGCGGCAAGCGCCATCCCATGGACGTGAAGATGGACCTGGCCCGCCACATCGTCGCCGGCTTCCACGGTGCGCAGGCAGGACGGCAGGCCGCGGACAACTTCCAGCGCGTTTTCCGCGACCGTGAATCGCCGGAGGAAGTGCCTGAGAAAAAGCTGCCGCGCGGCGAAAAGAAGAAATTGACCGCGCTGCTCGCCGAACTTGGCCTCGCTCCCTCGAAGGCCGAGGCGGAGCGCCTGATCAAGCAGGGTGGCGTGGAAATCGACGGCGCGCGCGTCGAAGACGTGCGCCACGAAGTTGATTTGTCCCAGCCGGTCGCATTCCTCCTTCGCGCCGGCAAAAAGAAATTCCTCCGCGTAGTCGTCAAGTAGCGCAGCGCGCGCCCATTTTGTACCGCCGGCATCCTGCCGGCGTCTTTCCTTGGCCCAACCCCGCTCCGCGTCGGCACCCGGGACACTTGGCGCTCGCCAAAAAGGGTTGTGCCCCCGGGGCAACAGGGTTTTAAGCGAAGGAGGCCGCGTCCTAGGCGGTAGAGGCTGGGACCGGTGCTTCGAGGCCGGAAATTGGGTATTTGACGAGGAGGCTGCGCGGACCGACGCGTTAAAGTGGGTTGTGCGCCCGGCGCACAGGGGTTGGAATCGACGCAGGGTGCATCCTAAGGGGGTAGAGGCCGGGGCGGACCCAGCCGGCCTCATAACGCTTCCGCCACGTTTCCCGTGTGCATCGTTCCCTCCCCGCGCAGGCGCGCTATACTCTCCAGCAATTCACCGCGGGGCGACAGCTTAAACGGGGGCACGCGTTGCCGGACATCCTGCACTCACCGAATGATCTTCTGCTGGCATTTCTATTCGCAAGCACGCTGGCCCTGGGCGCCTGCCTATGGCTCGTGTGGGGCGAGATGCGCCGGTCGGTCCGGCGCGAGCAAAGCATGCTGCGAGAGACGGAGAACTACCTGCACCAGCAACTGGCTTCGCTGAATGAAAAACTGAGCGGCGAGATGGGGCGCTACCGCAGCAATGCAGAGCAGGTGGAGCGCCATCAGGAGAGTTCCGTGCGGCGCCGGCTGGACGAGCTACAGGCACTGATCGAAAGCCTGCGGATTCTCGAGGCAAGATTGCAGGCGCGCACCGGGCCGCCCGCGGCAGAGCAGGCGCCCGGCCCGGCCGCCAAGGAGGCGCGCGGCGGATTCAGCGTGATCGCGCGTCCGCCGAAAACGGGAACCGGAGAGCCCTCCGCCTGAGCGCTGTTTCCGCGCAGCCACCCGCCTTCAAACGGGCAACTGGCCCCCGTAGACCACCGACGGCTTGCCCGGCTCGATCCTGCCAATCGCAAAAAACTTCTCACGCCGGCGTTTCAGGTGGGCCTCCACCTGGCGCACGTTCTTCGGCGGCACCACCAGGATCATTCCCACACCGAGGTTGAACGTGCGCAGCATTTCCACCGGCTCGATGGCGCCCAGCTTCGCCAGCCACCGGAAAATAGGCAGAACCGGCCAGGAACCCAGCTCGATGCGCGCCTGCACGTTGCGCGGCAGCACGCGCGGCAGATTGCCGGTGATGCCTCCGCCGGTAATGTGGGCGAGCGCGGAAACCCAGCCGCGGCGCAGGATCTCGCGCAGCGCCGGCAGATAGGAACGGTGCGGCTTCAGCAGCTCGGCGCCCACTTTGTTCTGCAATTCGGCAACGTAGGTGTCCGGCTTCAGCCCGGCGACCTCAAAAACAAGTTTGCGGGCCAGCGAATACCCGTTCGTGTGCAGGCCGGAAGAGGGCAGCGCCAGCACCACGTCGCCGGCGCGCACGGCGGCGCCATTCAGGATTCCTTCGCGTTCCACCGCGCCCACGATAAATCCCGCCAGATCGTACTCGCCGGGCGCATAGAAATCCGGCATCTCCGCGGTCTCGCCGCCGATCAACGCGCAGCCCGCCTGTTTGCACGCGGCCGCCATGCCTTCGATGATTTGTTCCACGGCCTCGGGTTCCAGCTTGCCCATGGCCAGATAGTCGAGAAAGAAGAGCGGCTCGGCGCCTTGCGTGAGGATGTCGTTCACGCAGTGATTCACGATGTCTGCGCCCACGGTGGAGTGCACGCCCATGGCGAAAGCCACCTTCAGCTTCGTGCCCACGCCGTCGGCGCTGGCCACCAGCACCGGGTTCTTCCAGCGCTTCCGGTCGAGCTGGAAGAGAGCGCCGAAGGCCCCAATGTCGTTGAGCACACCGGGCGTAAACGTGCGCCCGGCAAGATGCCGGATGCGCTGTTTGGCGCGGTCGGCCCGAGCGATGTCTACACCTGCATCAGAGTAACGCATCATTTTTGGCGAGGGGGAGATTCAGCCCCGCGGATTCAGAATGGAACGAACAGCCGGCGCCAGCGCACGTGGCTGGGGTGAAACAGCGCGGAACCGTACGCGCTCAATCGGTCGCGGATATGCCCGGGCTGCCAGGCCTCGCTGGGCGCGTCCAACGAAAGATAAATGAATAGCGGCGTCCCGACGATCGCGGAACGCGGCACGAATCCCCAATACCGGCTGTCGTAGGAATTGTTCCGGTTGTCTCCCATCACGAAATAGGAGTCGGCCGGCACCTCGAAGGACGCGCGGTTTTCCCAGGTGTCGGGCGTATCCGGCAGATAGGGCTCGGTAAGAGGCTTCCCGTTGACCCACACCGCGCCCGAACGGATCTCCAGGCGGTCTCCGGGTATGCCGATGATGCGCTTCACGAAATCAGGATGGCCGGGCAGCGGCGCGTGAAACACGATCACCTGCTGCCGCTGCGGCGTGCGCCACAGGCTTACGTGCAGGCCCGTGAAAGGGACTTCGGCGTCGTACCCGAAGCGGCTCACCAGCACGTGGTCGCCGATCAGCAGCGTCTTCACCATGGACTCCGAAGGGATCACGCGCGCCTGCACCAGCGTCCCCTGGATAAACAGGAACGCCAGGATCACCCACAGCCAGCCGCGCACCTCGCGCATCATGCGCCCGCGCGCGTCCACATGTTCCAGAGTCGAAGGCGTCGGATTGTCAGCGACGGCAGCCACGGGTATTCGTTTCTTCCAATGGTTCCAACTCGGTCAAATATGCGCCCGGCATCGGTCCGGGATCAGAATGGGACGAACAGCCGGCGCCAGCGCACGTGATCCGGATGCAGCAGCGCCATTCCATACGCGCTCAATCGGTCGCGGATGTGGCCGGGCTGCCAGGCCTCGCTCGACGCGTCCACCGATAGATAAATGAACAGCGGCGTGCCGATAATTTCGGAGCGCTTCACGGCTCCCCAGTAGCGGCTGTCGTAGGAATTGTTCCGGTTGTCTCCCATCATGAAATAGGAGTTGGCGGGCACATCAATCGGCCCGCTGTTCTCCAAACGATCGGGAGTGTCCG
>DATFZR010000130.1:0-5815 GCA_035314265.1 Candidatus Acidiferrales bacterium | reverse complement strand
GCTCGCCGCGGTGATTCCGGCGGCGCTAGTGATCGGATTCATGGGGCCAAATCGAGTGACTAGCCTGCTCATTCTCAGCCAGGTGATTCTGAGCCTGCAGCTTCCTTTCGCGGTGATTCCGCTCGTTCAGTTCACATCGAGCCGCGCGAAGATGGGCGAATTCACCAACCGGCCGGCCACCATCGCGCTGGCCTGGTTCACCGCCGCGGCGATTGTCGCGCTGAACGCGCTGCTTCTCTGGCAGATCTACCGCGGGGTGTAGGGCTACGAAAACAAAACGCGCCGTGGCAGGATTCCTGCCGCGGCGCGCTTGCCGGTTTCCTTGAACAGCTACTGCACCGAAGCCAGCGCCTTCGCCACTTCGTCCACGTCGGGGACCACGGGGATGTCGTAGTTCTTCGCCCAGGCGATTTTTCCGTCTTTGCCAATGATGAAGATGGCACGGCCGGTGATGCCCTTATCCGCCATGTACACGCCGTACTGCGCGCCCACGGCGCCCCTCGGCTGGAAATCGGCGAGCAGGGGATACTCGATGTGCATTTTCTCTGCGTAGGCTTTGTGGGACCACGCGCTATCCACGCTCAGGCCCAGCACCTGTGCGTTGAGCTGCTCGAACCGCTTCATCTCGTTCACCACGCAGGCATGCTCCTGGGTGCAGGTGGGGCTCCAGTCCAGCGGGTAGAAAATCAGCACAACGGGTTTCTTCCCGCGAAAATCGGCCAGCTTCACTTCCTTCATGCTCTGATCCTTCAGCGTAAACTCTGGGGCCATTTGACCCGTGGAAACCGGCATGACGCCTCCTTTGGCGCGTGTTCGGGAAAATCAGCGGACGCAAATTCCGTGCGCAAATCCTCGCAGCGTCCGTATGATAGCGGAAGCTCCCAGGTGAGGCAAACCACGCGCGGCGCGCGGCGGAGCCAGGGTGCGAGAGCGAGAGTGAGCGAACTCCGGCAGGTCGTGGACCGCTATCTGGCGCTGGCAGGGAGTTTCGGCCCCGCCGTCGCGCTCGCCGCGTTTGGCATCGAGCCACAGGAGACGGCCCGCCTGTTCAGCGCGCTCGATGAGGATTACCAGATCAGCCGCTACCTGAGGTTTTCCCGCCAATCGGGCGCCGAGTTTTCCATCAACGGCTTTCCGCAGACGCACGTGGCGCTCGACGAGGGGATTCGCACGCTGCTTTGAGAAGGACGTTGGGCCGGCGCTAGGTGACCGGAACCGTCACGCGGCCCAGCCGCTGCTGCAACTGTTCATGCTCCCGCCAGATCTCCTTCGGCAGCGCCGATCCAAACCGCTCAAAGAACTGGCGCGTGGAATCGAGCTCCGCCGTCCAGTCCGCAGGATTCACGCGAAGCAACTCCTCCATCGCGGCGCGCGGTATGGATAGACCGTCGAGCGTGAGCGCGTCGGGCGAGGGCACGTAGCCGATGGGCGTTTCCACTGCGCCGCCCCTGCCCTCCACGCGTTCCACAATCCACTTCAGCACGCGCACGTTTTCGCCGTAGCCCGGCCACAGGAATTGCCCATCGGCGCCTTTGCGGAACCAGTTCACGTGGAAGATGCGCGGGAGTTTGGGAATGCGCGAGCCCATGTCGAGCCAGTGCTGAAAGTAGCGCGCCATGTTGTAGCCGCAGAAGGGCAGCATGGCCATGGGATCGCGCCGCGTGATGCCCACCTGGCCGGTGATCGCGGCCGTCGTCTCCGACGCCATGGTCGCCGCTACGAACACGCCGTGCTGCCAGTCGCGCGCCTCGTACACCAGCGGGGCCACGCGCGCGCGGCGTCCTCCGAACAGGAATGCGGAGATGGGCACGCCCTGCGGGTCTTCCCACTGCGGTGAGATCGAGGGCGTCTGGCTTGCCGGCACCGTGTAGCGCGAGTTGGCCTGCGCAACTGGCTCGCCGCCTCCCGCATAGACGTTTCCGCGCCAGTCAATCGTTCCCGGCGGCGGCGCGCCGTTGATGCCTTCCCACCAGGGCTCGCCGGAAGGCGTGAGGCCCACGTTGGTGAACACGGAGTTGCGGGTGACGGCGTCCATCACGTTGGGATTCGTCCTGCGGTTGGTGCCCGGCGCCACGCCGAAAAATCCGGCCTCCGGGTTGATGGCGCGAAGCGTGCCGTCGGACGCCACATGCATCCAGGAAATGTCGTCGCCCACCGTGGTGACCTTGTAGCCTTCCTTCTCGAGCGCGGAGACCATCATGGCCAGGTTCGTCTTGCCGCATGCGGAGGGAAACGCCGCGGCGATGTAGGTGGTCTTGCCGGAGGGGCCGGTGATGCCGACGATGAGCATGTGCTCGGCCATCCAGCCCTGTTCGCGCGCCATCCAACTGGCGATGCGCAGCGCAAAGCACTTTTTCCCCAGCAGGGCGTTCCCGCCGTAGCCGGAGCCGATGCTCCAGATGAGCTTCTCTTCCGGGAAGTGCAGCACGTAACGGCGGTCGGGATTCAAATCCCCCAGCGAGTGCAGGCCGGGAACAAAATCATCGGAGTTCCCCAGGCGATCGAGCGCCACTCGCCCGATGCGCGCCATGATGTACATGCTGGCCACAACGTACGGGCTGTCGGTAATCTCGACGCCGATCTTGCTGTAGGGCGAAGTGGCCGGCCCCATTACGTAGGGCACGACGTACATTTTACGTTTGCGCATGGCCCCGCGGAAGAGCGCCCCGGCCTTTTCCTTGGCGTCCTCGGGGGGCATCCAGTTGTTCGTGGGGCCGGCGTCCCCCTGGGTGCGCGAGCAAATGAAGGTGATTTGCTCGGTACGGGCCACATCGCTCGGGTCGCTGCGGTGCAGGTAGCAGTTCGGGTAGGTGCGCTCGTTCATGCGGTAGAGCGTGCCGTCCGCCAGCATGCCTTCAATCAGCAGCCGGCGTTGCTCTTCCGACCCGTCGCACCAGACAATCTCTTTCGGCTCGGTGAGCCGTGCCGATTCTTCGACCCACCGCTCGATTGGAGAGGCCATGCTTCCTCCGGTCAGTAAATTGAGGAGAGGGTCCGGCTGCCGCCGAATCCCGGGGCCGGGCCACGCCGGGGATGCCGAAGCATCGAGGCGCAAAGGCCCGTTTCAATCTGTCTGATTAGACTATTCCCCCGTGACGCGAATTGCAAGAATGGGCAAGCGCGGTGCTACGCGTTTGGAAATGGCGCGGCGCGCCCCGTGGGCGGTCGCATGCGAATGCCTGGACTCGTCCGGGCGAGGGGCGCCGGACGAGTCCAAGCGCAGGGGAGCCTGCCTAGGACCGGATGGTGAGGACCGGGCAGCCCGCCTCTCGAACCACTCCGAAGGCCTTCGAGTGCGGGGCGTGACCGGCGAAGGCCCCCTGCTTTTTCGCGCCAATGACGATCAGGTCAGCGGCGTGCTCCCGGGCAAAGCGGAGGATCTCCCGGACCGGTTCGCCGTATGCCATGTGAAATTCAGGACGGCAGACCGGCTCGCAGCCCACCGGCACCAGCTCCTGCAACCGGTGGGTGATGGCTTTCTTCTCGAGGTTCGAGTCGTGTTCGGAGAACCCGTCCGGACGCTCGGTGACGTGCAACATCATCAGCCTGCAGCGGTGCTCCTGCGCCAGGCCGAAGGCAACGGCGGCCTCGCGCTCCGCTCCCGGCCCGAGCGCGGTGGCGAACAGGATGTTCTGAAACCGCGCCTCGGCGGGGGCTTCCGACGTCGTCCCCGGCCCCACGATCAAAACCGGAATCCGTGCGTGCCGGAAGATTTCCTCGGCGGACGAGCCAAACACGGCTTTCATCGTGTCGCCCAGCCCGTGCGTCCCCACGACCACCATGTCGATGCCGTGCTTCTCAATCAGCCCTTCCATCGTCGGCCAGAGCGGCCCTTCTTCGATGAGGACCTCGCACGGCACGCCGCGGAGGCATCCGGAGTTCACTATATCGGCGGCCTCTCGCCGCGAGATCTCCACCAACTCTCCCAGCGTGGGCGCCGCCAGGCCGGGTTCCATCACCGCGTGACCCACGACGTACCGGATCACATGGGTCAGATAGAGCCGTGAGCCGAACCGCTTCGCCAGCGATACGGCGTAGTCCACAGCCGGGCGTGAAGCGGGCGAAAAGTCCGTTGCCACCATGATCTTTGCCGGATGCGTCTGTTTGCCGGCGGGAGTCCTCTGTGCGGTTTCCTCTTCGATTCTCGTTGCCGTGTTCATGGGAACCTCCTGTGCGTGCCGTTTTCTTCTTTTCTGGTTTCCGATTCTCCGCCTTCCAACGCCAAGCTATTCCTCCGCTCAATTTCCTTCGGTGACCAACGTCACCGGAGCGCGTGCGCCGCGTCACAGGGCGGCGCTGGTCACCAGTCACGCAGTGATATAGTCAGCGCATGTACGCGCAGAAGTGGATTGTGGAAGTCGAGATCGCGGGAGAGAGCCGCCCGTGCCCGCTCGATTGGCTCGACTCCTTCTCCATGCGCAATTTCACGAACGCCCAGGAATTCGACGACACCCTGCCCACCGGCGATGGCCGTCTGGAGGCGAGCTTCCGAGTGGGGGCCGATCACTTTGCCGCGGCGCTGGGCGAATGGTTGACGCGGCGTGGCAAAGGCAACGGCCAGCCGGTGCGCGTGATCGTTCGCACAGAGTAGCCTTTGGAGTGGGCGGCTTGCCGCCGCTTTCTTCAGGGGAGCTTGCTCCCCGCTACACGCGGGAAGCGGATTCGCGAAGCCTCGCGATCCTCCGATAATCCTTGGAGTTCAGGCCGGCCGCGCCACGCTGGACTCGCGGGCAGGCGCCGCCGCCGACGGCGCGAGAATCTCCCGGATCCGCGGCAGTGCCGCGCGCGCCGCGGCTTCTCCCGCCGCAATCATTTCGCCGGTGCGCGAGAAATCGTCCCAGACGTAATCCTTCACATCCGGCGAAATCAGCACGTCGGCGCCGCGATCCCGCCTCTGCATGGCCTGCTCTTGCATGATGGCAAACGCGCGCCACAAGACTTCGCCCATGTGCTTCGGCCGCGGCGCAGGCCCCGCGGTTCCCAGGTAGACGCCGATCACACATTCCGCACCCAGCGTTCTCCGCTTCCACGGGCACAGGGCCCACCAGAAAACCGTCCACGAGCAGCCGGCCTTCGAATTCGACGGGCTGGAAGAGCCCAGGGTAGGCGCAGGAGGCGCGCAGAGCCAGGCCCAGGTCGCCCTTTGTAAAGTAGTAGGGCTCTCCGGAAAGCAGGTCCACGGCGCAGATGGCCAGCGGCTTCTTCATCTGTTCGATGCGTTCCACGCCGCAGAACTCGTGGACGTAGCGGCCCATGCGCTCGTTGGACGCCAGGCCGAAGCGCGAGAGGCTCCAGCGTGCAAAGTCGCGGAAAGATGTGGAGAGGGCGCGCTTGGAGATGGCGTCCACCGTGGCGCCGCTGGCATAGGCCGCCGCGATCAGCCCGCCCACGCTGGTTCCGGAAAGACAATCCACGGGAATGCCCTCGGCCTCCAGCACGCGCAGAACGCCCAAATGCGAAATGCCGCGAGCGAAGCCGCCTCCCAAAGCCACCCCAATCCGCGGTGGACGCGGGTGCTCCGGTGGCGGCCCATAGGCAAACCCGCGGATGCGGCGGATGCCGTCCTGCAGGAGGCCCTTGATACCGCCTTTGAAAGCGTTCACGCTGAGCTTCGTCATGGCTGTTCTGCCTCCGCCCCAGAGGCGCCGGCCGAACGTGCGCAATCTATCTAATTGATGCTACTGCGGCGGGGGGGCCGCTGCCAACTACCGCGCTGCGGGTCTATAATCCAAGGTCGCCGGGCGGCAGGCACTACGCCGCGATGCTCTCTCGCCGGTAACGCAAGCCACGCAACTCGGAGGCAACACGTGAACGC
>DATFZR010000129.1:0-3193 GCA_035314265.1 Candidatus Acidiferrales bacterium | reverse complement strand
CCCGCGCTGCACGCCCAGACCCAGCCCGCACCCAAGGCCGGCGCGAAATCCGCGCCCGTGGCCGCGAGCGCAGGCAAGTCTGCCCCGCAATCCGCAAAACCAAAACCCGCGGCCAAGGGCGGCGCCAAACCCATTGCCAAGAGCACGGCCAAGCCTGCACCGAGGAAACTGGTGAAAGCCTCGGCGCCCGTCGAGGCCCCATCCGAAGGCGAAGCCAAGCTCTCGCGTCGCGATCCCTTTGAGTCCCTGGTCGGCCGTCAAAAGGCCCAGGCCGAGGCTGCCAAGAACCTTCCTCCGGGCAAAGCCGGTCTGCAGGTCAGCACGCTGCGCCTGGATGGCATCGTGCGCGCCTCGAACGGCATGATCGCGGTGGTCACCAATCCCCAGGCGCGCACCTACTTTCTGCGCGAAGGCGACAAGCTTTTTGACGGAGAAGTGGAAAAGATTTCCATGGATGGCGTTTCCTTCCATGAAGAAGGCAAAGATGCCTTCGGCAAGCCCGTGGAACGCCAGGTAAACAAGAAAATTTACTCCACCGCAGGAGAACAGCAATGAAGACCAATTGGCCGGCCTTTCGGTTTGGCTGCCTGATCCTCGCGAGCATGGCTGTGGCTGCACTGCCATCGCCCGCGCAGACCCAGGAGCCCACCGGTGCAACAGCGACGGCCTCGGTTATCTCGAGCGTTGCCATTACCCAAGCATCGCAGCGTGCTGCCGTGCGGGTGGAGGGGGAAGGGCGGCTGGAGGCCCGCGCCGCCCGGATGTCCAACCCGGATCGGCTGGTGCTGGATTTCTCCGGCACGCGCCTGGCGGTGCAAAAGACCGTGATCCCGGGCTTGTCCGCTCCCGTGCGCGGCGTGCGGCTCGGCCAATACCGGCCGGACGTGGCCCGCGTGGTGATCGATCTCACCACAGCAACGCCCTACCAGATTGCTCACGATGGCGGCGCAGTCGTGGTCTTCTTCGATGTGCAGCCGGAAACTCCGGTGGAGACTCCCGTAGCCTCGAAAATGATCGCCTCGGCACCGAGCCATCCCGAGTTCCGCTACACGGATGCCGCTCCACGATCGGCTGTGGCGCACAAGTCCAGTTCTTTGCAAATTCCTGCTCCGCGCTTTGTTTTGCCCGGCGAACTGACCCAGCCTTCAGTCCTCCTGGCATCGTTCAGCGCGAAGTCCGGTCCCGCACGTCCCGATACGCCGGTGCAACAAGCGGCGCAGCAGGCTGTGCAGCAGGCCAACACGGCTGCTCAGACCATGGCCACGGCGTCGGCCTCGGCGGCGCCCACGGGCAAGTACACGGGGGAACCGATCTCCGTGAATTTGAAGGACGTGGACCTGCGCGACTTCTTCCGCCTGATTCATGAAATCAGCGGGCTGAACGTCGTCCTCGACCCCGCCGTCAAGGGCAGCTTGACCATCGTCCTGGATGAAGTGCCCTGGGATCAGGCGCTGGATATCGTGCTGCAAAACAACGGCTTGGACAAACAGCTCAACGGCAACGTGCTGCGCATCGCCACGCGCGACACCCTGAAGAAAGAAGCCGAAACGCAGCGCGACCTGGAAAAGGCGCAGGCCGAAGCGGTCGCTCCGGTGACCGTCACCCGCGTACTGAGCTACGCCAAAGCCACTTCCATGCGCGACACGCTGAAGAAGTTCCTGACCCAGCGCGGCGACATTCTTTCGGATGATCGCTCCAACCAGCTCATCATCCGAGATATTCCTTCGGTCATTCCGACGCTCGACAATTTGATCCGCCAGCTTGACCGCAAGTCGCAACAGGTGGAGATCGAAGCCCGCGTGGTCTCGGCCTCGCGTTCGTTCGCCCAGGACATCGGTACGGAACTCGGCTTTGCCGGCACGACTACGGGTGGCCGTTCCTTCTACGGCGGCGCTCCGCAAGTCGGCGCCAGCCCCATCGTTACCGGTTCAGGCCTTCCGCAACCTCCGATCATCGTGACGCCTACTTCGGGCTCCACGGGCGGCACGACCACCCCTGGAATCCCCTTGTCTACAGCCCTGGGAGCCGGCGTGCCCACCAGCGGCTTCTACTTCGGTAACCGCTCGGCTAACTTCGCCGTCGACTTTTTCATCACCGCTTCGGAAGCCAAGGGCGTCGGCAAACTGCTCTCCAAGCCGCGCGTGGTGACCCAGAACAACGAGAAGGCCACCATCAAACAGGGAACCAAGATTCCCATCCAGACGACCATCAATAACACCATTTCCGTGCAGTTCATCGACGCCGTGCTGAAGCTCGAGGTTACCCCGCAAATTACCGCGGAGGGCACCGTCTTCATGGACGTGCTCGTCGAGAACACGCAGATCGATAACGGTATTCCGCGCGTGCAGGGCATCCCCGCATTGGACACCCAGTCGGCGGAAACCAAGGTGCTCGTACCGGATGGCGGCACGGTGGTCATCGGCGGCATCATCATCACTTCGCAGCGCGTGGATATCACCGAGGTTCCGATCGTCGGCAGCTTGCCGCTGATTGGCAATCTCTTCAAGCGCACCAACGTCAGCATCACGTCGCAGGAACTGCTGTTCTTCCTGACGCCGCGCATCATTCCTGGGTAGCTTGCCGGGAAGTTCAATCCTTTCTATAATTTCCAGTGAGGTCGAACTCGAGGAGACTGCGGTCTCCTCGATTCATTTATGAACACACCCTTTGCCAAGCGCCGTCGCGCCCTGCAAGCACGCCTGACCGCCGAGACACTGGATTGCCTGCTGGTGACCCATCCGCCCGACTGGTATTACCTCTCGGGGTTTACCGGGGAATCCGGGGCGCTGCTTGTCGGTCGCACGGATGCCACCCTGGTGACCGACGGGCGCTTCACCATTCAATCCCGGGAGGAGACTTCCGGCGTGAAGATCCAGCAACAGACGGGGGCGCTTGCAGAGGCTGCCGGAGGGGTTCTGCGGGCGGCGGGGAAGAAGCGAGTCGGATTTGACCCATCGCGTCTACACGTTGGCGACTTCCAGGCGCTGAAGAAGGCCGCCGGGCCGGGTATTCGCTGGCAGCCGGCTCCCGGGCTGGTCCAGGCGCTCAGAATGCAGAAAGACGCCGGAGAACTGGCCCAGATGCGCAAGGCGGCCATCCTGGCGGGCGATGTGGTAAGGGGAGTACTTGGACTGCTCAAACCCGGCGTCCGGGAATTCGAGGTCGCCGCGGAGATTGAATACCAGATGCGCAA
>DATFZR010000128.1:0-4203 GCA_035314265.1 Candidatus Acidiferrales bacterium | reverse complement strand
GAGAAGGCGTTGAGGCCATCGGCATCCAGGATGATGGGCAGCGAGCAATCCCGCACAACGGCCTGCACGAATTCCTGGGTCTCCGGGTGCGTGGAAATGCCCGGGCCGAGGGCGAGCACGGTTTTGTCCGCGAGCAGCGCGTCGAAGCGGCCGTAATCGAAACTGCGCAGGGAAATCGTTTGCGCATCGGTTTCGGGTAGAGGCTCCGTCATCAGTTCGGGATGGAAGGAAGCGACGATGGGGACGCAGCTTTCCGGCGTGGCCACGGTTACCAGGCCGGCGCCGCTGCGGAGCGCGGAGATGCCGGCCATCACGGCTGCGCCCGTCTTGCCCTTCGAGCCAGCCACTACCAGCACGTGGCCGTAGGTGCCTTTGTGGCCGGAAGCCTCGCGCTCGAGCGGCAACCCTGCGAAGTCTCCGGGGGCGGCCCAGTGGGATTTGAACTCGGGATTATCGTCGAGCAACTGCGGGGGTATTCCGATTTCGGCAACGGCGAGCTTTCCCACGAAATCGGAATTCGTCGGCAACAGCTCGCCGATTTTCGGCGCCGCCATGGCCAGCGTGGCGCCGGCGCGGATCATGGGACCGGGAGAATCGCCGGTGTCGGAAGACATGCCGGAGGGAATGTCCAGAGAAAGAACGCGGGCGGGGCGGCAGTGGGCATTCACATCTTGAATCACCTGGCCCAGCAGGCCTTCAACGGGGCCGGAGAGGCCCGTGCCGAGCAGAGCGTCTACAACGAGGGGCGCGGCGGCCAGCGCGTCCAGCTCGCGCTGCCAGGAGGCTGCGTCTTTGACCACGCGAAGCGTGCCGCCGGCCTTGCGCCAGAGCGCGAGGTTCGTCGCGGCGTCCCCCTTGAGCGCTTCGGGCGCGGCGAAAAGCAGCACGGTGGGACCTTCGCCCGCGGCTTTCTCTTTGATCCGGCGCGCGGCCACCAGACCGTCGCCGCCGTTGTTTCCCTTGCCGCAGAGGATGATGGCGCGTCCGGCGGATTCGGCCCCGTAGCGGCTGACGGCAAAGTGGCCGGCGGCAGCGCCGGCATTTTCCATCAGCGTCAAACTGGGCACGCCAAACTCAGCGGTGGCGCGCTGATCGCAGGTCCGCATCTGGGCGGCGGTAAGGACTTTCATGGCAGCTTCAAATCATACCGCGGAAGGGGCCGCCGGAGAGGGGCGCGGGCCGATTCCTTCGAGCGCTCCTAAATCGCGCTGGCCAGCAGGACGGTCATGTCGTCGGCCTGCTCGGGTGTTCCGGCCCAGAGATCCACGGCGGCCACCAGGGTGTTCAGAATGGCCTCGGGCCGCTGGCCGCGATTGCGCTCGATCACGTCAATGATGCGCTGGCGGCCGAACTGCTCGCCGTAGGCATTCTCAGGTTCGCTGATGCCGTCTGTAAAACCGACGACGAGGCCTCCGGCCTCGAACGTCACCGTGCCCTCCTGGTACTCGCAGTCGCGGAACATGCCCACAATCGTGCCTCCCACGTCGAGGGGACGCACGCCGGTGGAGGAAAAATAGATGGGCGGCAGGTGGCCGGCGTTGGTGTAACGCAGCTCGCGCGTCTGTGAATTGAAAATGGCGAAGAAGAGCGTAGCGAAGCGGTCTTCCGGTGCGGTGGCCACGAGCTGGCGGTTCAGGCGCGCGATCACCTCGGCGGTGCTGCCAATGCCCTTGCCGTCGAGAACCAAGCTCCGCAGCGACGCCTGCAGGCTGGCCATCAACAGCGCGGCGGGGATTCCCTTCCCCGCAATGTCCGCGATGACGAAAGCGATTTCCGTATCGGACAGCGCGATGAAATCGTAGTAGTCGCCGCTCACCATGCGAGCCGCCCGGCACGACGCAACCAGGTGCAGGCCCGGCACGCGCGGGACCGTGCGGGGGAAGAGCTGGTCCTGAACTTCGCGGGCGATGGAAAGCTCGTTTTCCAGGCGCTCGCGCTGGCGCTGCTCGTCAATGGCCCGGGCCACGGAGACGATCATCTCGTTGAAGGAGCCGGCCAGGGCGCCCAACTGGTCGCTGCGCACCTCGCGAATGCGGTGGGCGAGATCGCCTGATTTAACGCGTTGGGTGGCGCGGTAGAGGTCGTCTACGGAGCGGGTGATCGTGCGCGTGAGCACTGCGCCGGTGATCAACGCCCCCGCCTCGATCAGCAGGAACAGTGCGCCCACGGAAACCAGCAGAATGAAGGGCAGGCCGCCCAAATCGCCGAGCGACGCGAACAGCGTGCGGTTCAGGCGCGACGGCCGCGCGTAAAAGGAGGCGACCACGGGCAGCTTTTCCCGCCGCTCCTTGGCATCCAGGCTGACTGCTTCAAAATTGGAGAATCCGACGATCTCCTGATCCAGCCAGTGGGCCGGCGGGGGCAGCGTGCGCTTCTGGCTCGAAATTCCGCGCAGCGGCAGATAATTGCGGCCCGAGTCGCCCGAGCCCACGGAAATGATAGTCTTGCTCTGGCCGCGATCCTCGGAACGGGCCAGGCGCACCAAGTCCCAACGGATTCTGCCCAGCTCCAGGGCGAAGCTGTCGAGCAGCTCGGGCGTCACCGGAACGGAAACCGCCACCACGTGCCGCTCGTTGCCAGAGGTGTGTACGGCCACGGCCTCCAGCCAGAGGCGGTCGCCCTGCTGCACCATGCCCTCGAACGTCGTCTTGGATTCGCCGGGAGACTCGGCGAGCAGGTCGCTGCCCTCTTGCGGGCGGATTTCAAGGCCGGGGAGGTTGAGGGCCTGCCGCGCGCTCACCGGAACGCGCTCGGAGAGTCTCTTGGCGTCCGGCGCCTGTGTGGCAGGCTGGTCCGGTATGGCCGCCAAGGCTTCAGCGAGGCTCTCCATGCGATCGAGCGTGTGGTGCACCTCTTCGCTCAACACGTAGCTGCCGAGCTGCCCGTACAGAATGTAGGCGGAAATGCCGACCATGGAGAGCAACAGCAAAATGGGCACAACGGCAATAAACACGTAGGCCACCAGCAGGCGGTTGCGCAACCCCCAAAGCAGGCGGCGACGCACCCATCCGAAGAGGACGAAAAAGGTCCAATAGAACAGCGCCCAGGCAAAGTAGGCCCGGAGGAACCCTATGCCGGGAACGTGGACGCCCGATGCTTCGATCGCAGCCGCGATCGCGTAAATCGGAATCGCAAAAGCAGCGATGCGCCCGGTAGGCGTAAGCTTCCGCCACAACGATACTGTGCGTGAGGTGAGGCTATCCGGCATGGGTCGGCGGCCGGGCACTATTGTACCGTGCATGCCCTGGGAACTCGTATTGCGGTAAAGGAGAGCCGGCTATGCCCGGTTGCGAATGCGGCTGTGCTTCCGGCCGTAGGTGTAGTAGATGACCATCCCGATAACCAGCCAGACGGCCAGCCGGATCCAGGTGTCTAGCGGCAATGCCGCCATCAGCAGCAGCGAAACCAGAATCCCCATGATGGGCACAAACGGCACCCAGGGCGTGCGGAACGGCCTGGCCAATTCCGGATTGCGAACGCGCAACACCCACACGCCGGCGCAAACGATCACGAACGCAAGCAGCGTGCCGATGCTCACGAGTTCGCCCAGGATGGCGATCGGAATCACGCCCGCGAAAATGGCCACGAATACTCCCACGATGATCGTGGACTTCCACGGAGTGCGGAATTTTGGATGGATCTCCCCGGCCCACTTCCACAGCAGACCGTCGCGAGACATGGAGTACAAGACGCGCGATTGTGCGAGCAGCATCACCAGCATGACCGTGCTTAATCCGGCCAGCGCCCCGGCATTCACCATGCGGCTGCCCCAGGCCACTCCCGTCTCATGGATGGCCAGCGAAACCGGCGCCCCAGTATTCAACCGTGAGTAGTTCACCACGCCGGTGAGCAGCCCGGCCACCAGGATGTACAGGACGGTGCAAATCGCGAGTGAACCCAGAATGCCGAACGGCATGTCTTTCTGCGGATTGCGGGCTTCCTGGGCCGCAGTGGAGACGGCGTCGAAGCCGATGTAGGCGAAAAACACCACGGCAGCACCACGCGCGATTCCCGACCAGCCAAAGGCCCCGAATGCTCCCGTATTCGCGGGGATGATGGGGTGCCAGTTTGCGGCCGCGATGTCAGGATGATGGAGAACGTAGCTTCCGGCGACGCCGATAAACGTGATCACGGCCGCCAGCTTCACGAATACGACACCGGTGTTGAAATTCGCGGACTCCTTGATCCCGATCACCAGAATCG
>DATFZR010000127.1:0-2804 GCA_035314265.1 Candidatus Acidiferrales bacterium | reverse complement strand
CCAGCGGCGTGGGCGGCGCGCAAATGGCCGAAGTGAGCGTGGATATGGAGACGGGCGTGGTGCACATCGAACAGATCGTTGCCGCGCAGGACTGTGGCCTCGTGCTCAACAAAACGACCGCGGAGAGCCAGGTCTTCGGCGCGCTCATCATGGGCGTCACCTACGCCCTCTACGAAGAAAAGCTGATGGACGAGCAGACCGGCCGCTGCCTGAACGCCGACATGGAGTTCTACAAGCTCGCCGGCCTCGCCGATGTCGGCCGCTTCAAAGTCCACATGATGACCGGCCCCGGCTACGACGAGCGCGGCGTCATCGGCCTCGGCGAGCCGCCCGTCGTCTCGCCCGGCGCGGCCATCTCCAATGCCGTGGCCAACGCCATCGGCGTGCGCGTGCCCACCATCCCCATCACTCCTGCAAAAGTGCTGGCCGCCCTCGAGGGCGCGCCCGCGGCGAGGAGAGCGTAAATGGAAGCCTTCGCCTACGCGCGTCCCACGACCCGCGAAGAAGCCACCAGCCAGCTAGGCATTGGGTTCGAGGAGGCCACCGTTCTGGCCGGCGGCACCGATCTGCTCAGCCTGATGAAAAACTACGTCGAGACCCCGAAGCGCCTGGTGGACATCAAAGGCGTCAAGGAGTTCGGCGGAATCTCCCACCAGGCAACCGGCGTGCGCATCGGCGCCACCGTCACGCTCGAAGATCTCTCCCAGGACCCCGGAATCCGCAAGGATTTCCCCGGCATCGCAGAAGCGGCCGCCGCTGTCCCCAGCATGCAGATCCGCAACATGGGAACCGTCGGCGGCGATCTGCTCCAGCGCCCGCGCTGCTGGTACTACCGCAACGGCTTTGGCCTGCTGGCGCTTAGCCCGGGAAGACACGCCACATCTCTCGTTCCCGGCGGCGACAATCGCTATCACGCCATCCTCGGCAACGCCGGGCCCGCGTATTTTGTGAATCCCTCCAGCCTCGCGCCCGTGCTGATTGCCCTCGGCGCACATTTGGAAATTGCCGGTGGCAAAGGGTCCAGGAAAGTGGCGCTCGAAAAGTTCTACCGTACTCCAATGGCCGAGGATGAGCGCGAGTACGTGCTCGCCGCCAACGAAATCGTCACCGCCATCCTTCTGCCCCCCGATGCAGCCCAATGGAAAACCGCCATCTACGAAGTGCGAGAAAAGCAGGCGCTCGATTGGCCGCTGGCCGCGGCTGCCGTGGCCCTGCGCATGGACGGCGCCAACAACGTGCATGGAGCGCGCATTGTGCTGGGCCACGTGGCTCCTGTGCCGTGGCGCGCCCCGGAAGCCGAACGAGCGATCGCGGGCAAACCGGCCACGGCGGACCACGCCGCCAAGGCCGGAGAAGCCGCCATCGCCGGCGCAAAGCCGCTCAGCGGCAACAAATACAAAGTTCAGCTCGCCCGTGTCGCCGTCAAGCGGGCCATCCTCGCTGCAGGGAGGGCGTAGCCATGGCACTGCTCCCCAAGCTCATCGCCCAAGGCGAAGTCTGCTGCTGCCTCCGCGCCAAAACGATGTTCTACGACACGCCAGACCACGACCTGCCCGAGTCGCTCGAAGCGCAGAAGACAGGCCCATTCTGGTGCGCGCAAACCCAATCCCTCATCGGCCCAGACGACAAACTCGCCGGCCTGGAATACTGCGGCCCCGCCCGCGGCTGCTGCCGCATGGAGTAGGTAGCACAGACAATCCTGTCTGTGCCACGAGCTCCAGTGCCCATACCAAGCCATCAGCAGAATGCGAAGCCTCACCTCAGTCGATCCCTTTGCCGTCGCACGAGCCCATCAATGCTTTGCGGGGCTTTGCGGGGCTTTGCGGGCCGTACCGTTCCGTGGGAAAATGACATCCAAGAGAAATGGGAGGTAAGACCATGAAGTCAGCTCTCCTGTCCCTGGCCGCAGCCCTGCTGCTGGCCGTGCCCGCGATGGCCGCAACCGCGCGAGACACCACGGCCACAACGATTTCCGGCGATTACGCTGAATTCCGCACCGCCGACGTCTACACCGGCCCCTGCTTCGCCAACGGCGAAGTCGGCCTTACCGGCGACGAAGCCGTGCTCGCCTGGCACGTCACCACAGGAACATGGGAAGGTGTGCGCCTCGACGGCCTGAGCGTCCTCGCCGTTGTCCGCGCCAGCGCCACGCTCGGCAATCCGTACTCGAATCCCCTGCCCGCCCGCGCCGTCATGATCGTAGACGCGCGCGCCACCGCGGAACAGCGCGCAGCGCTCGTCCGTTTCGCACAGGCGCAGGCCGGGCCGCTGCTCTCCACGGTGGTCGCCACCGAATCGAGCCCCATCCGCTTTGAGCTGGGCCCGCAGCATGGTGTCGTAGCCGTCCAGGCCAACACCGTCCGGATTTCCACGCGCGCCATCGTCTCCACCGACGATATCTGCCACAACGAAGACGTCTTTTATCCCCCGCTGGTCGAGCACCTCACGCACGCCATGCCTGCCATGACGCTCCAAGGCAGCTATAGCGGAAACCATCTAGGCAAGACGTGGAACGACGCCGGACGCCGTGGCGCCTTCGTCGGCCAGTTCGCAGCGTGATCCCCCTACGGAGTGCGGCGGTCCGGCTTCTGGACTCCGCTGGAGTCCGTCAGACTCCCGAAACCGGAGCGAGCCGCCGCTTTTCTTCCCACCGGCTCGCCGGGGCGCCCTTCTTTTTCCTTCTTCTGCTCTCTTTCTTTTCCCTCAAGTCTTCCGCCGCGCCGGCAGACGCCTACACGCTCGAGAAAGTCGCCGCGCCCCCCTCTGCGGATATCCCCGCAACCCTGCGCGACGTAGTCGCCTCC
>DATFZR010000126.1:0-3527 GCA_035314265.1 Candidatus Acidiferrales bacterium | reverse complement strand
CGCGAGGACATGCCGCCGCCGAGCACGTAGTTCATCACGGAGAGGGCGTAGCGGCGGTCGCTGGCGGCGGGGCGCGAGGGAACGCCCAAACAGATCTGCACCTGCTCGAGGCCCTTTTTTGTGCGCATGGTGATGCGGGCTTCGGGCTTGGGCCGGGGGTCCGCGGAACGGGCGGCGCGGCGGCCATTCTCCGGCAGGCTGCCGAATTCGCGCATCACGAGGTCGCGGAATTCTTCGTGCTTGAGGTTGCCGGCGGCGGTGATCAGAAGATTCGACGGGGCAAACCAGTCGCGGTAGCGAGCGCGAACTTTGCCGCTGTCGAAGCGACGGACGGTCTCGCGCGTGCCGAGGATGGGGCGGCCCAGGGCGTGATTCTTCCAGAACTTCTGGGAGAAGATTTCGTGAACGAGATATTCGGGATTGTCCTGCTCCATCTTGAGCTCTTCCAGGATTACGCCCTTCTCCTTGGCCACCTCTTCGTCGGCAATGCTCGAGCGGAGGATCATGTCTGCCATGATGGCGAAGGCCACGGGAACGTGCTCGTCGAGCACCTTGGTGTTCAGGCAGATCATTTCTTTGGCGGTGAAGGCGTCGAGGAAGCCGCCTACGCGCTCGATTTCGCGGGCGATATTCTCGGCGGTGCGGCTTTCCGTGCCCTTGAACAGCATGTGCTCGATGAAATGGGCGATGCCGGAAAGTTCGGCGGGCTCGCGGCGCGAGCCGGAGCGCACCCAGACGCCCACGGCCACGGAGCGGACGTGCGGCATGGCCTCGGTGATCAGCACCAGGCCGTTGGGCAGCGCTTCCCGCTGGATATTGCGTTCTTCGGTCATGTGGTTTGGATGCGAGCCGTCCTTTCGGGCGGCCGGGCGAAACGCCCGCAGACTGCACTTCTCCATTCTAGCGCAGCCGCGAAGCCGTGCGGCCCGCTAGGACTTCACTGTGGAAGCTTTGCCGTATTCGCTCGTGTAGTACAGGGGGACGTCCATGTACGTCCCTTTTTCCGCGGAATACACTTCGCAAGTGTCGTAGGGATACGAATAGATGTGCAGGCTCACGGCGCGCTGCTTGTACTCGGGAAGGTTCAGCACCTGGTGGACGGGCTCGACCGGGTCAACGGCGGCCGGATGCTCCGGGTCCATCATGTAGGCGTCCGTGGGAATCAGCATGCAGGTGTGCTGGTTTTCGTTTGTTCCTTCCAGGCGGAAATTCTGTACCTTCAATTTGCCGATGGGCACGCTCATCCAGCAGTTCTGGCCGCGGTGATTGTGGATGCGGCTGATTTGCCCCGCGTCCCAGCAGATGGCGATTACCTCGAATAGGTCGCATTTGTGAATCAGGTTGCGCGTGTAGCAGCAAGGATCCCAGTTCAGGAAGGGCTCGAGCGTGGCCGGTGAGACGCCGTGAGCCTGGCAGAACTCGAGCACGCGCGGCACGGTGAATTGGGGCGTTTCAATGGTGAGGAGCCGGCGAACCCATTCGTCTACCCGCAATTGCTCCATACATGCCTCCAACAGGGGAAATCGTAATTAGTATAGCGGAAAGGAGGACGGGGTGCGCCTTCACGCTGAAGACCCCACCCTTACAAAAAACCGAAGGGTGGGCCACCCGAACCCGAGCCGCGCCGGCGTTACGAAATCTGCGTGCTAACATGGTCGCGGAAGCGGCGCAAAATCATGCCTGTGGAACTCCTTGGAAAATCGCAGCAGGAATTGCGTGAATGGATGGCGTCGCTCGGCGAGCCAGCCTACCGCGGCGGGCAGCTCTACCATGCGCTGTACGCCGAGCGGCGGTTTGCATTCGCGGAGATGACGAACCTGCCGGCGGCCCTGCGCGAGCGGCTGGGGCGGGAAGCGACCATCACGCTGCCGGCCATCGCGCGGAAATACAATTCCACCGACGGGTCGGCGCGCTACCTGCTGCCACTGGATGCCGGGCAGGGGGAAGGCCGCGCGCGCCCGGCGAGCGTGGAAGCGGTTTTCATGCCATCCGAGGGGCGGCAGACCATCTGCATTTCCACGCAGGCGGGATGCGCGGTGGATTGCAAGTTCTGCCTGACGGCGACGCTGGGGCTGGTGAGAAATCTGACCGCGGGAGAAATCCTGGCGCAGGCGCTGGTGACGCTGGCGGACAATCAGGGCAGCCTGGCTCCGCGGACGAACGTGGTGCTGATGGGGCAGGGCGAGCCGCTGCTGAACTACGAGCCGACGATGGCGGCTGTGCGCATCCTGCTGGACCCCAATGCGCTGGCCATTTCGCCGCGGCACGTGACGCTTTCGACGAGCGGCATCGTGCCCGGGATCGAGCGGCTGGCGCTCGAGAAGGTGCGGCCGAAGCTGGCGGTTTCTCTGAACGCTTCGAATGACGCGCAGCGCGACGCCATCATGCCGATCAACCGCAAGTACCCCATAGCCGAGCTGCTTGCGGCCTGCCGCCGCTACCCGCTGCGGCCGTGGGAGCACCTGACATTTGAGTACGTGCTGCTGGGAGGCGTGAACGATTCCGCGGACGATGCGCGGCGGCTGGTGAGCCTGCTCTCCGGCATGCGCGCGAAGGTGAACCTGATCCCCTGGAATCCGGGGGAACTTCCCTTCCACTCGCCCGCGGAGGCCGCCGTGGAGGAGTTTCGCGCCGTGCTGGTGCGGAAGGATGTGCCCGCGTTCGTGCGCTACTCGCGCGGGCAGGATATTTACGCGGCGTGCGGGCAACTGGCCGTGATCGAATCCGCGCCCGCGTTGCCTGCGGGAAATTGAATTTCGAGGAGCCGAACCATGCCCACCTACGTGTGCACCGTTTCCGGAACGGACCTGACGTCCGGGCAGAAATCCCAGATTGCGCGGGAGATTACGCGCGCGCACAGCATGCTGACCGGAGCGCCGCACTTCTTTGCGCAGGTTTTCTTCCAGGCGCCGTCGCGGGACGACCACTTTATCGGCGGCGTGCTCTCGGAAACGGAAAGCATTTTTGTGCGCGGAGATATTCGCGCCGGGCGCGGCGCCGAGGTGAAGCGGAAACTGGTGGCGGCCATCATCGAGGGCGTCCACCGCATTACGGGAATCCCTGCCGGCGGCATCTGGGTGTACCTGAACGAATTGCCGTCGGGGCAAATGGCGGAATTCGGGCGCGTGCTGCCGGAACCGGGGACCGAGAAGGAATGGTTGAATGCGCTGCCGGCGGCGGAGCGCGAGCGGATTCGGCGGCTGGGCTCCGGGGAGGCGGAGGAGGAGGAGAGCCCTCCGCCGAAGGGGTAACCCGGCCGAGGGGCCGGCAGATTTCTCTGGGGAATTACGACTCGCTGCGCTCGAGTGTTCGCGGCGCGGCGGAAGAGGCGAACGCGTACTCCTTCACGCCGGCTTCGGCGCACACGCGGTTCATCGCTTCGGTAATCTCTTGCGGGAAATGAAGCACCAGGGGAAGCGGTTCAGACCGGTAGAGCATCGCGGTATGCCGCGCCACGGCGGCGAGCGCCATCAGCAACATTCCGGCCATCGCGATGGCGCCGCCAACGTCGAACAGAAGGTAAGACG